>NZ_JBCNBW010000016.1:0-61401 GCF_050478865.1 Aeribacillus pallidus
AGTAGGACGCTGCCAGGCAATCGAGTAGGAGAGGGTGACTAGCCCTCGTCCTCTCACACCACCGTACGTACCGTTCGGTATACGGCGGTTCAATTAAGTCTGACGTAGAAATTCATATCTTCGATATAGACTTTTCAGCCCTTGGCTTTCCCAATAGGAATTGCCAAGGGTTTTGTGTAGTATTGGACTATTGGCTATTCTCCAGTATTTCTTTCTTGTGTTCCCCCATTCGTATGCCTTATGAGATGGAACTCCTAGACGAATGAGATTCTTCACTCTTGTTTTCGGTAGTTTCCATTCTTTCCATAAGCACATCCGGAGTCTTCGCCTTATCCAGCTATCTAATTCTTTGAAAGGACTAGGGGTATCTGCTAAGCAAAGTATCCACACCATCCTATCATATAACGGTTTAGTTTCTCGATTCGTTTCTCCTACCAAACCGAACAAAAAATCAACAGTTCTCACCCAATTTTCAATAGCACCATAACTTAAAAAATATTTTTAAAAATCAAAAATATATATTGACTAAACTAGTAAAAGTGGTTACAATCTTTTCAAAATCATCTAATAAATTACATATGATCAGTGATGAAAAGGAGAGTAGCCGAGAGCTCTAACGAGAAAAGAGAGCCATCCCGTAGGCTGAAAGGATGGACGTTATCTCTCGAGCGAAGTCACCTTGGAGCTTTGCTTTAGAAATGACATTGGTCAAAGTATAAAGCAACGGTTCTTCCGTTATCAAGAGAAGTCAGTCATTGACTTCATGAGTCTGCTTTCCGCGAGGATGGCAGAGAAGTTGAGTGGTACCGCGAAGTCTCGCCTCAGCAATTGATGTGCCAAGTGTGTGCATCAATCGAGGCGAGTTTTTTGTTTTTGTCCGACACTTAACGGCCAGTAAGATCCCCACCTCTAAAACCTGAGTGAACAAAGAAGATAGGTGGGTGATTATCTACCCGTAAAGGCCCTATTGGTTCAACTAACCATCAGTTGGGATGAAACACTCCCTACTGATGGAAGTTTACTCTATAGGAAAGAGAGTAAATGGAATAGCTCTTTCACCTAAAAAAATCCTAATGAGAATGGAGAGGTCAGCATGATGAATCAAGTAATCGAGTTTGTGCAAGCAGAAGTGAAGAAGGAGAAGCCAGAAGCATCTACATTAGGGTTTGGTCAATACTTTACAGACCATATGTTTCGAATGGACTATGATCCAGAGCATGGTTGGCATTCCCCGCGAATTGTCCCATACGAACCGTTAACGCTAGAACCTTCAGCTTTAGTTTTTCATTACGGCCAAGCAATTTTTGAAGGGCTAAAAGCTTATCGGTTAGAAAATGGAAACATTTTATTATTTCGTCCTGAGAAAAATATTCGTCGTCTGAATGAATCGTGTCGACGGATGTGTATCCCGTCGATTGACGAAGAATTGGTCTTAGAAGGTTTGCAGCAATTAATTCAAATTGAAAAGGATTGGGTTCCATCCGAAAAAGGGACATCCTTATACATCAGACCATTAATTTTTGCAACGGAACCTTATTTAGGTGTTCGGCCGTCCAAAACGTATACGTTGTTAATTATTTTATCGCCTGTGGGAGCTTACTATGGAGACCAACTGTCTCCGATAAAAATTTATGTAGAAAGTGAATTTGTTCGTGCCGTTGAAGGGGGAGTCGGTCATGTAAAAACGTCTGGTAACTATGCAGCCAGTCTTCTTGCCCAGCAAAAAGCGGCCCAACTCGGATACAATCAAGTTCTTTGGTTAGATGCGAAAGAGAAGACATACATTGAAGAAGTCGGCAGTATGAACATCTTTTTTAAAATCAATGGAGAAGTTTGGACACCAAAATTAAACGGAAGCATCTTACCAGGTGTAACGAGGGACTCCGTAATTGAATTGTTACACGATTGGGGCGTTCCTGTCAGAGAAGAGCGTATTTCTATGAAACAAATTCGCCAAGCATACCTCAATGGTGAATTGGAGGAAGTATTCGGAACAGGAACGGCGGCGGTTATTTCACCAGTTGGGGAGTTAAATTGGAATAACGAGCGTATGTTGATTAACGATTGTCAAACAGGTGACCTTTCCGAACGAATTTACAAGACCATCACGAATATCCAGTACGGAAAAGAACAGGATCGGTACGGCTGGACGATGGTTATTGAATAATGAATTATGTTTTAGGATAAAAGTCTATATAAGATCAGCCTTTCGTCTATACAAGGCTCTTTTTTATAGGAAATAGTATTTATTTTTCTCCCTATTACACCTTAAAACTTATGTTCCCCACGAATGTTCTATTTGGTTAGGAATATTGTAGAATTGCGGGGGAACTATGGATATGAAAGAAAAAATTACAAAATCAAGAAAAGAGCGTATCGCCGAAGAGCGTAAAAAGAAGTACAAACAACGAAAACGGGCGATAGTTGGATATGCTCTTGCAACAAGTATTTCTGTTAGCAGCATGTTAGTTAATAACTCATCAGCCGCTGCTCAAACGGATGTATATCGTGTCCAAAAAGGGGATACGCTTTATCGACTGTCGAAAAAATTTGATACGACCGTCAAACAATTAAAGGAAATAAACAACTTAACCTCCGATATGATTTATGTCGGTCAACATCTTTATGTACCAAAAGAATCGATTGTCAAATCATTAGCCAAAAACGGTCACGTTTACCAAGTCCAAAAAGGGGACACTCTTTGGAGAATTTTTAAACAGACAGGGATACCGGTAGAAATATTACAAAAGGCGAACGGATTAAAAAATGACCGGATATATCCTGGACAATTACTAGAACTTCCTCTTGAATATCATGATGAAGAAGTACTGAAAAAAGAAGAACAACTACGGATTCAAGCATGGAATTACGAAGAAGGAACGTATACCGTGGTAGCGGGAGATACGCTATGGGGAATTGCCAAGCGATTTGGTGTAACTGTTGAGCAATTGAAAAAAGATAACAACTTATACCATGACCTTGTCTTAATTGGTCAAAAATTGACCATTAAAAAGAAGGATATCAACGTCATTTCCGCTCGTTGTATCGGTGCTGTTGATTCGTTTACGGTGGAGTTTATGATTGGCGATGAAGCGGTATCTCTAAAAGTGCCATACGGACAAGCAGAAACGTATCAGTCTCTTTCTGGACAAGAGCTAATTATTAAATTTACGAATGGTGCACTTATTGAATATCATATATAAAATAGAATCCCTTTGGTGTTATCGAAAGAATGATGTACACCAAGGGGATTTTTTTTTAGATGTAAAAAATGCGCCCTGAATCCTATGTTTTCATTCGTATGTCATTGGAAATAATACTAATGCAAATGATTTGCCATAGGTAGAAACAATCATTATAATTATAGTCAAAGATAGTCAAAGTCAAGGGAAGGAGGGGTTTGGTGAGGAATATTTCTGACATCATTGAAAAATACTTAAAACGCGTTTTAGAAAAAAGCAAAGAAGAAATTGTTGAAATTAAAAGAAGTGAAATTGCAGATAAGTTTCAATGTGTCCCGTCACAAATTAACTATGTCATTAATACGCGTTTTACCATTGAAAAAGGGTATATCGTTGAAAGTAAACGTGGCGGTGGTGGTTATATCCGAATCATTAAAGTTAAAACTCACGACCAAGCCCATCTCATTGACGAATTGCTGTCACTCGTCAAGAATCGAATATCGCAGTCAAGTGCGCTTAATGTGATTGATCGGTTGTTGGAAGAAGGGGTTATATCCGAAAGGGAAGCGAAAATTATGTCGAGCATCATGGATCGAACGGTATTATATATTGATTTGCCGCATCGAGATGAGTTACGTGCTCGCATGCTGAAGGCGATGTTAACGACTTTAAAATATAAAACTTAAGTGGAGAGGTGACTTATATGTTATGTCAAGAATGCCATGAAAGACCAGCAACCCTCCATTTTACAAAAATAATTAACGGAGAAAAAACAGAATTTCATCTGTGCGAAACATGTGCCCAAGAAAAAGGGGAAATGTTTATGTTCTCGCCACAAAATTTCTCCTTTAACAATTTGCTTGCTGGGCTTTTTAATGTAGATTCTGTTTTTCAACAAGCTAAGCACGATCCATTTCAACATGAACATGTCATGCATTGTCCAAGATGTAACATGACGGTTCAGCAATTTTTGAAAATAGGAAAATTTGGTTGTGCTTCGTGCTACGATGCATTTCGCCATCATTTAAATCCATTGTTAAAGCGGGTGCATAGCGGCAATGTTGTCCACCATGGAAAAGTGCCAAAGCGTTCTGGTGGAAACATTCAAATAAAGAAAAAGATTGAGCAACTAAAAGGACAAATGAATGAACTAATTGCAAAGGAAGAATTTGAAAAAGCAGCAATCGTTCGCGATGAAATTCGCTCTCTCGAAAAACAATTAGAGGGAGGAGAATAAAGATGTCTCTAGAAAACTTTATTAACCAAGCCGTAAGTTCATGGATGAGAAAAGAAGGACCCGAATCAGAAATCGTGTTATCGTCAAGAGTTCGTTTAGCCAGAAACTTAAAAGATGTTTCGTTCCCAACTGTTTTTAATAAAGATGAAGCTGAAAAAGTTGTTAATCAAGTGGCGAACATTTTACTCTCTTACGATAAACGTATGATTAAAAATTTTGAACTTTTAAAAATGGAAGAGCTTCAACCGTTACAAAAGCGGGTATTAGTGGAAAAGCATCTCATTAGTCCTAACTTAGCTGAAGAGTCTCCGTATGGGGCGGTTATTTTATCAGAAGATGAAGATATTAGCGTCATGATTAATGAAGAGGATCATATTCGCATACAATGTATTTTACCTGGATTACAGCTTGGTCAAGCATTAAAAAATGCAAATATTATTGACGATTGGCTAGAGGAACAAGTTGATTACGCATATGATGAAGAAAAAGGGTACTTAACGAGCTGTCCAACGAATGTAGGTACAGGCTTACGCGCATCAGTGATGGTCCATTTACCAGGACTAGTAATAACAAGACAAATCAATAAAATTATTCCAGCTCTTAATCAACTAGGATTAGTTGTCCGTGGTATTTATGGCGAAGGAACAGAAGCGTTAGGAAATATTTTTCAAATCTCCAACCAGATTACATTAGGAAAATCTGAAGAAGATATGGTTGAGGACCTAACAGGTATTGTGAAGCAAATTATTGAGCAAGAAAAGGCAGCTAGAGAATCTCTTGTCAAAACTTCGGGGATTCAGTTAGAAGACCGTGTCTTTCGTTCTTATGGAGTTTTAGCTCATAGTCGAATTATCGAATCGAAAGAAGCAGCGAAATGTCTGTCTGATGTACGATTAGGCATTGACTTGGGAATGATTAAAAATGTTTCTAAACATATTTTAAATGAGCTAATGGTGTTAACTCAGCCGAACTTTTTACAACAGTACGCAGGTGGTCCGCTTCGACCAGAAGAACGAGATATACGTAGAGCGGCATTAATACGGGAAAGACTACAATTAGAAACCAATAAATAAATGAGATAGGAGGTCGTTGTCTAATGATGTTTGGTCGATTTACTGAAAGAGCTCAAAAAGTATTAGCATTAGCTCAAGAAGAAGCCATTCGTTTAGGTCATAGCAATATTGGGACTGAACATATTTTGCTCGGGTTAGTTCGTGAAGGAGAAGGTATTGCCGCAAAAGCGTTGTTCGGCTTAGGTCTTAGTCCAGAAAAAATACAAAAAGAAGTCGAAAATTTAATCGGGACAGGACAAAGTTCAGCCCAAACGACTCACTATACCCCTCGAGCAAAGAAAGTTATTGAGTTATCCATGGATGAAGCACGTAAATTAGGTCATTCCTATGTTGGAACGGAGCACATTCTACTCGGATTAATTCGTGAAGGAGAAGGAGTAGCAGCTCGAGTCCTAAGTAACTTAGGGGTAAGTCTGAATAAAGCTCGTCAACAAGTGTTACAATTACTCGGAAGCAATGAGGCAAGCGGTCATCACGGAAATACGACTTCTCATGTGAATACCCCGACACTAGATAGCCTTGCTCGAGACTTAACTGCCATTGCTCGCGAAGGTGGGTTAGACCCGGTTATTGGGCGTAGTAAAGAGATTCAACGTGTCATTGAAGTGCTCAGTCGCCGTACGAAAAACAATCCGGTGTTAATTGGTGAACCTGGTGTCGGTAAAACAGCCATTGCTGAAGGACTCGCCCAACAAATTGTCAATAATGAAGTACCAGAAACGTTACGTGATAAACGGGTTATGGTTCTTGATATGGGTACAGTTGTTGCTGGTACAAAATATCGTGGGGAATTCGAAGATCGCTTAAAGAAAGTGATGGACGAAATTCGTCAAGCGGGAAATATCATTTTATTCATTGATGAGTTGCATACGTTAATTGGAGCTGGTGGTGCGGAAGGAGCCATTGATGCATCTAATATTTTAAAACCAGCCCTAGCACGTGGCGAATTACAATGTATCGGAGCAACAACATTAGATGAATATCGCAAATATATCGAAAAAGACGCTGCTCTTGAACGCCGTTTCCAACCGATTCAAGTGGATGAACCAACTATTGAAGAGTCTATCCAAATTTTAAAAGGCTTACGTGATCGTTATGAAGCACATCATCGCGTATCCATTACCGATGAAGCGATTGAAGCAGCGGTTAAATTGTCCGATCGTTACATTACCGATCGTTTCTTGCCAGACAAAGCGATCGACTTAATTGATGAAGCGGGTTCCAAAGTTCGTTTACGTTCCTTTACAACACCACCAAACTTAAAAGAGCTCGAAGCGAAGTTAGAGGAAATTCGGAAAGAAAAAGACGCAGCCGTTCAAAGTCAAGAATTTGAAAAGGCGGCTTCACTACGAGATGCCGAACAAAAATTACGCGAAGAATTAGAAGAAACGAAAAAATCTTGGAAAGAAAAACAAGGACAAGAAAATAACGAAGTAACCGTTGAAGATATTGCGAGCGTTGTCTCTAGCTGGACAGGAGTGCCAGTATCGAAATTAGCTCAAACAGAAACAGAAAAATTATTGAATTTAGAGGAAATTTTACATTCGCGTATTATTGGTCAAGAGGAGGCTGTAAAAGCAGTAGCGAAAGCTGTTCGCCGGGCACGCGCGGGATTAAAAGATCCAAAGCGACCAATCGGTTCCTTTATCTTCTTGGGGCCAACAGGGGTTGGTAAAACAGAATTAGCTCGTGCATTAGCGGAAGCAATGTTTGGTGATGAAGATGCGATGATTCGGATTGACATGTCCGAGTACATGGAGAAACATTCAACTTCTCGCTTAGTTGGTTCACCTCCTGGTTACGTCGGATATGAAGAAGGCGGTCAGTTAACCGAAAAAGTGCGTAGAAAGCCATATTCTGTTGTCTTACTTGATGAAATAGAGAAAGCTCATCCAGATGTGTTCAATATTTTACTTCAAGTACTAGAAGATGGTCGCCTAACGGATTCAAAAGGTAGAACGGTTGACTTCCGAAATACGATTGTCATTATGACATCCAACGTTGGTGCAGATGCGCTAAAACGAAATAAATATGTTGGCTTCAATATTCAAGATAACAATCAAAAATATAATGATATGAAAGGAAAAGTGATGGAAGAGCTGAAAAAAGCGTTCCGTCCTGAGTTCTTGAACCGGATTGACGAAATTATCGTCTTCCATTCACTTGAGAAAGAACATTTAAAACAAATCGTCACACTGATGGCCGATCAATTAACAAAACGATTAAAAGAGCAAAACATTGAATTAGAAATCACGGATGCGGCGAAAGAAAAATTAGCGGAAGAAGGGTTTGATTTAGAATACGGTGCTCGCCCGCTCCGTCGTGCCATTCAAAAACATGTGGAAGACCGTCTTTCTGAAGAGTTGTTAAAAGGAACGGTGCTTACCGGTCAACATGTGGTAATCGATGTTGAAAATGGGGAATTTGTCGTAAGAACAGCGGAAACAACTGGTTCCGTGTCGTAATGGCATGTAGGGGGTTCACGTCAACAAACGGAACGTGTCCCCCTTTTCTTTTTATTGGTAACAATTTCAATAGAGAGGAGAAAACCATGGCAAAGAAAAAAACAAAATTTATGTGTCAATCATGCGGTTATGAATCCCCAAAGTGGATGGGACGTTGCCCTGGATGTGGGGCATGGAACCAAATGGTAGAGGAAGTTGAAATTGTTGGACGGAAAAAAGGTACTTTTTTACATACTCCTTCTACTTCGACTGCCAAAGCCGTTTCCATTAAAACGATCGAAACAGTAGAAGAACCGCGCATCCAAACCGATTTAAAGGAGCTCAATCGAGTATTAGGGGGCGGTGTTGTTCCAGGTTCCCTTGTTCTAATTGGGGGCGATCCCGGTATTGGAAAATCGACATTGTTGTTACAAGTTTCATCCCAATTGGCAAGTAAACAACAGAAAGTGCTTTACATTTCTGGAGAAGAATCAGTCAAACAAACAAAATTAAGAGCGAATCGATTAAATATTCATGCTGATGAACTTTATGTGTTTTCGGAAACGAATTTAGAAACAATCCTTCATACAATAGAAGAAATGGTACCATCTTTTGTAATTATCGATTCAATTCAAACAATCTATCATCCGGATGTCACCTCTGCACCAGGGAGTGTGTCCCAAGTAAGAGAATGTACAGCCGAGCTTATGCGAATTGCTAAAACGAAAGGAATTGCTATTTTTATTGTTGGACATGTTACTAAAGAGGGATCCATTGCCGGACCGAAGCTTTTGGAACATATGGTTGATACCGTGTTGTATTTTGAAGGAGAACGGCACCATTCGTATCGAATACTTCGGGCTGTTAAAAACCGGTTTGGTTCAACGAATGAGATGGGGATTTTTGAAATGAAAGAGTTTGGTCTTGACGAAGTGGAGAACCCATCGGAAATCTTTTTAGAAGAACGATCCCATGGAGCTGCTGGTTCGACCGTAGTCGCTTCAATGGAAGGAACGCGTCCAGTATTAGTAGAAATACAAGCTTTAATTGCACCAACGAGTTTTCATAACCCGAAGCGAATGGCAACAGGGATTGATCATAACCGAGTGTCCTTAATTATGGCGGTACTTGAGAAGCGGGTTGGAATGCTTCTTCAACAGCAAGATGCGTATTTAAAAGTAGCAGGTGGGTTAAAGTTAGATGAACCAGCCATCGACTTAGCGATTGCCGTAAGCATTGTCTCCAGCTTCCGTGATCAACCGACACGAGCCAAAGATTGTATTATTGGGGAAGTAGGTTTGACTGGTGAGATTCGCCGAGTTTCTCGAATCGAACAACGGGTTCAAGAAGCAGCTAAACTGGGGTTTGATCGTATTATCGTACCGCAAAATAATTTAGGTGGGTGGACGATACCAAAAGGGGTGCAAGTGATCGGTGTATCCACCATCGTAGAAGCGTTGGAATACACGTTAGGAGGCTAAATTATGGATGAAAAAAGGCTTGGGGATATGTCGGATGTGCTACAGCTAGTCGCACCTGGTACGCCATTACGCGAAGGAATTGACAATGTGTTACGTGCGAATACAGGGGGACTGATTGTACTAGGATATAACGAAAAAGTAACATCCGTCGTTGATGGTGGCTTTCACATTAATTGTCCGTTTTCCCCCAATTTCTTATACGAGTTAGCAAAAATGGATGGCGCCATTATATTAAATGAGACGGGAGATAAAATATTAATTGCTAACGCTCAATTAGTTCCAGATCCGTCAATCCCTTCGACGGAGACGGGGATGAGACATCGCACAGCCGATCGGGTCGCAAAACAAACAAATGCTCTAGTTATTGCAATATCTCAACGACGTAACGTGATAACTTTATATCAAGGAAACTTTCGTTATGCGTTAAGAGAAATAGGTGTCATTTTAACAAAAGCAAACCAAGCCATTCAAACTTTAGAAAAATACAAAGTAGTCCTTGATCAAAGCATTTCTAATTTATCGGTATTAGAATTTGAAGAGTTAGTAACTTATAGCGATTTGTTGCAAGTGTTACACCGCTTTGAGATGGTGTTACGCATTAAAAACGAACTCAATTGCTATTTAAATGAACTAGGAACCGAAGGGCGATTAATACGATTACAGATGAACGAATTGTTAGTTGATTTAGAAGAAGAAGCCATGCATGTGATACGAGATTACGCTTTTGACCGAAATGTACAATCATACAAACTACTAACCCGTTTTCAAGAACTGGCCAAATCGGAAATGATAGATGATCATGTGTTATTAAAACTACTTGGATATCAAGGCTACGTACCGTTAGACCAATCGATTGCTCCTAGAGGGTATCGGTTGTTAAACAAAATCCCTCGGCTACCAACAATTATTATTGAAAACTTAGTCACCAAATTAAAAAGCTTACCGAACATTTTGCAAGCAACCGTAGAAGAATTAGATGATGTCGAAGGGATTGGAGAAGTTCGAGCACGAAAAATAAAAGAAGGGTTAAAGCTAATTAAAGATCAAACGTTTGCGGACCGTCAACTATGAGATGTGTTGTCAATATAGATGGTTTATGTTAAAATATAAAATTTAAAAATTTGACTTCAGTTCATGGTGGTGGTACTCTAAAATACTACGACTTGAAATATAACATTCAAACCTTATATCACAAAAATATTTCTTTTTTATTACATTCATAAAATATTATTGGATTTGAGGTTTCAAATGACAAAAAATGTTTATAATGAATTACAAGGAGGTGAGGGTATGTTAAAACGAATTGTGCAAGCCTGTTTCCTCATTTTAGGTGGGACTCTTGGTATTTTTCTTATTCCAGATTTGTTATTGTTTACACCGTTATACAATGTTTTATTAATTAATAACACATATGTAACGGCCATTTTAGGTGCTATCATTTTTTATCTTCTAACTTTTTGGGCGGTTGATTACGTTGTTGATTTTGTCAAATGGTTTGAAGATTCGTTAGTAAAGGCTCCTGTTACCGATTTATTATTTGGTACGCTCGGTCTTGTATCTGGATTAATTGTTGCCTTTTTATTAGGACTCCCGTTCACTGGAATGCAAATCCCAATTGTGAATACGGTTGTCCCGATTTTATTAACGTTATTACTCGGATATGTTGGATTCCAAGTAGGGTTTAAAAAGCGAGATGAATTAATCAATTTATTCTCCCTCCCTACTCGTAATAAGAAAAAGGAATCTGAAGAGATGGACACTTCTACGAAAAAATATAAAATTTTAGATACAAGTGTGATTATTGATGGTCGTATCGCTGATATTTGCCAGACAGGGTTTCTTGAAGGTGTCATTGTCATCCCTCAATTCGTGCTAGAAGAACTGCAACATATCGCCGATTCCTCAGATGTGTTAAAACGGAACAGAGGTCGTCGAGGGCTGGATATTTTAAATCGCATTCAAAAAGAGCTTTCGATTGAAGTTCAAATATACGAAGGAGACTTTGAAGACCTTCAAGAAGTTGATAGTAAGCTGGTGAAACTCGCAAAGATCATGAATGGTGTTGTCGTGACGAACGATTTTAATTTAAATAAAGTATGTGAGCTACAAAACGTATCCGTATTAAATATTAACGATCTTTCCAATGCGGTCAAACCTGTCGTCCTTCCTGGCGAAGAACTAACGGTGCAAGTGATTAAAGATGGAAAAGAGCACAATCAAGGTGTTGCATATTTAGATGATGGAACAATGATCGTTGTCGAGGAAGGAAAAAATTATATAGGGAAGCATATTGAAGTACTAGTAACAAGTGTGCTTCAAACGTCGGCAGGTCGCATGATATTTGCTAAACCGAAATTGTTAGAAAAAGCATTATAACATCTTGTTGAGAATAGGAGTTTGCTTATGACGTATCGAGTGGTGATTCCAGCGGCAGGTCAAGGCAAACGAATGGGAGCAGGAAAGAACAAATTATTTTTAGAACTGGAAGGGTTGCCAATTATTGTGCATACCTTACGCGTGTTTGAGCAAGATGTATATTGTGAAGGCATCATTTTAGCGATTCATCCAAACGACGAAGTGTATTTCCGTCAGTTATTACAACGGTACAATATTCGTAAAGTAATTCGATTCGTATACGGTGGAAAAGAGCGCCAACATAGTGTGTATGAAGCGTTAAAAGTCGTTGGCGAAGATGGAATTATTCTTGTACACGATGGTGCTCGTCCGTTTATTCAACATAAAACTATTGCTGCACTAGTTCAAGAAGCGGAAGATAAAGGTGCTGCCATCGTGGCCGTTCCTGTCAAAGATACAATCAAAAAAGGAATGGATGGCCAAGTCGTTGAAACGATCGAACGATCTAGCTTGTGGTCGGTGCAAACTCCACAAGCTTTTCGTATGTCTATCTTAATAGAGGCACACCGACGAGCGGAAGAAGAACAATACGTAGGTACAGACGATGCCAGTTTAGTGGAGCGTTTACATTATCCTGTTGCCATTGTTGAAGGAGATTACGATAATATAAAACTGACGACTCCAGAAGATTTGTACTTTGCTAAAGCGATTTTAGAGAAAAGAAAGGAAAAGTAACCTCCTTTCCCCATTCGTTACCTGACGTTTGAACAAAAAGAAAAAGGAGCAAAAAACATGTTTCGGATAGGACAAGGATTTGACGTACATCAACTAGTGGAAGGACGACCCCTCATTATTGGTGGGATTACGATTCCTTATGAAAAAGGATTATTAGGACATTCGGATGCTGATGTGTTATTACATGCAGTAGCCGACGCTTGTTTAGGTGCAATCGGTGAAGGGGACATTGGTAAGCATTTTCCGGATACGGACGAAAAATACAAAGATGCGGATTCCAGTGTTTTACTTCAACATGTTTGGAATTTAGTTGAGTCCAAAGGGTTTTCATTGGTGAACGTTGATTGTACAATCATCGCTCAAAAACCGAAAATGGCACCTTACATTGAACAAATGCGAGCGCACATCGCCCGTTTATTAAACGGTACGATAGATCAAGTCAATGTGAAAGCAACAACGACTGAAAAGCTTGGGTTTACAGGTCGTGGTGAAGGAATTGCAGCACAAGTAAGTATTTTATTGCAGCAAGTAGGGGAAAAGTAGGAGAGACTTTATTCCATTCGTTGATAGTGATACAATGGTTCAGAAGATGAGCGAACGTAAACTAGTGGTGAGAAATTTGTGAGGAGGCAATCGACTATGGCAAATGAAATTCGTGTCCGTTATGCGCCAAGCCCAACAGGACATTTACATATCGGTAATGCGCGTACGGCGTTATTTAACTATTTGTTTGCGCGTAATCAAGGTGGAAAATTCATTATCCGGATTGAAGATACGGATAAAAAGCGTAACATTGAAGGCGGCGAGCAAAGCCAGTTAAAATACTTAAAATGGCTTGGTATTGATTGGGATGAAAGTATTGATGTAGGTGGCGAATACGGTCCTTATCGTCAATCGGAACGGAATCATATATATAAAGAATA
The DNA here is from genome assembly GCF_050478865.1 of Aeribacillus pallidus. Lineage (NCBI taxonomy): Bacteria > Bacillati > Bacillota > Bacilli > Caryophanales > Bacillaceae > Aeribacillus > Aeribacillus pallidus. Next base: position 13,431 of record NZ_JBCNBW010000016.1, read on the forward strand.
TTACGAAGACTTACTTGCACGAGGACTTGCGTACAAATGTTATTGTACGGAAGAGGAGCTTGAAGCAGAACGGGAAGCACAACTAGCTCGTGGAGAAATGCCACGTTATTCAGGAAAGTGCCGCCATTTAACACCAGAACAACAAGCGGAGTTAGAAAAAGAAGGTCGTCAACCAAGCATTCGTTTCCGTGTACCAGAAGGAAAAGTATATTCGTTTGATGATATGGTAAAAGGAACCGTTTCGTTTGAATCAGATGGTATCGGTGATTTTGTCATTGTGAAAAAAGATGGTACCCCAACATATAACTTTGCTGTTGCTATCGACGACCATTTAATGAAAATTTCCCACGTTCTTCGCGGGGATGACCATATTTCTAATACACCGAAACAGTTAATGATTTTTGAAGCGTTCGGTTGGGAGCCACCGAAGTATGGTCATATGACGCTAATCGTTAATGAAAATCGTAAAAAGTTAAGTAAGCGTGACGAAACGATTATTCAATTTATCGAACAATATGAAGAGCTCGGCTATTTACCAGAGGCGCTCTTTAACTTCATCGCGTTACTTGGTTGGTCTCCAAAAGGCGAAGAAGAGATTTTCAGTAAAGAAGAATTCATTGAAATTTTTGATGCGGATCGTCTGTCTAAATCGCCAGCTGTTTTTGATAAACAGAAGCTAACATGGATGAACAACCAATATATGAAAAAACTTGAACTTGAAGAAGTGGTTAAACTAGCACTTCCACATCTTCAAAAAGCAGGTCGTGTAAGCGAAACACTAACGGACGAAGAAAAAGAATGGGTACGCCAATTAATCGCTCTTTATCAAGAACAAATGAGCTACGGGGCAGAGATTGTAGAATTATCAAGTATGTTCTTTAAGGACGAGCTTTCCTACGATGAAGAAGCGAAGGCTGTACTAGCAGAAGAGCAAGTTCCTGAAGTTCTTTCAGCGTTTTTACAAGAAGTAGAAGCATTAGAAACATTTGAAGCGGCTGAAATTAAAGCAGCGATTAAAAGAGTTCAAAAAGCTACTGGTCATAAAGGGAAAAAACTATTCATGCCAATTCGCGTCGCTGTAACTGGTCAAACACATGGACCGGAATTACCAAACGCGATTGCCCTTTTAGGGAAAGAAAAAGTAACGAAACGTTTACAAGGCTTAATTAGTTAACAAAATTGGGTTTTTGTAATATAGTAAGAGTAACAAGGGAATATCGGCAAAGTGTTGACGGGGAGAAGTAGGAAAACGACGCTTTCCAGAGAGAACCACCACCGGCTGAAAGTGGTTTAAGCCTCTCGTTTTTTGAAATGCACCCCGGAGCCCTTCATCGAAAGGACATCGAGTAGATGGAGGCGGAATACTCCGTTATCATGACCGAGTTGAGGCACGGTTTTAATTGTGCCTAAACAGAGTGGAACCGCGCATCCAAGCGTCTCTGTCCGTCAGAGGCGCTTTTTTTGTTGAGAAAATCAATGACAAAAAGGAGGGATTGTAGATGTTTAAAATGATGAAAGAAGACATTGAAGCCGTTTTTGAGCAAGACCCAGCAGCACGCAGTTATTTAGAAGTCATACTTACTTATTCCGGCCTCCATGCTATTTGGATGCATCGAATTGCCCATGCGTTTTATAAACGGAAGTTTTTCTTTATTGCCCGTTTAATTTCACAAATTAGTCGTTTCTTTACAGGGATCGAAATCCATCCTGGTGCTAAAATTGGTCGCCGCTTTTTCATTGACCATGGGATGGGGGTTGTCATTGGTGAAACGTGTGAAATCGGTGATAACGTCACCGTTTATCAAGGGGTTACGTTAGGGGGAACAGGAAAAGAAAAAGGAAAACGTCACCCGACGATTAAAGATAACGCGTTAATCGCCGCTGGAGCCAAAGTGCTTGGTTCGATTACGATTGGTGAGAATTCCAAAATTGGGGCAGGATCGGTCGTTTTAAAAGATGTCCCACCCAACTCAACCGTTGTTGGTATACCTGGTCGTGTCGTTGTTCAAGATGGTGTTCGCATTAAGAAAGATTTGAATCATACCGATTTGCCGGACCCGGTGGCAGATCGTTGCAATGAGTTAGAACGTCAAATCGCTCAGTTACGGGAAGAGTTAGAAATGTTAAAACTAGAAAGAGGAGTTGTTAGAGAACATGACCATTCAAATATATAACACACTAACAAGAAGAAAAGAGCCGTTCGTTCCTCTTGAACCTGGAAAGGTAAAAATGTATGTGTGCGGTCCGACTGTTTATAACTATATTCATATTGGGAATGCACGCCCAGCCATTGTGTATGATACCGTCCGTCGCTATTTAACGTTCCGTGGTTATGACGTTCAATATGTTTCTAATTTTACGGATGTCGACGATAAACTGATTCGAGCAGCCAACGAGTTAGGTGAAGATGTTCCGACGATTGCTGAACGCTTTATTCAAGCCTACTTTGATGACGTGACGGCACTCGGGTGCCAAAAAGCGGACGTACATCCACGGGTAACAGAGAACATGGATACCATTATCGAATTCATTGAAAAACTAATCGAAAAAGGGTATGCCTACGAATCGGAAGGAGATGTGTATTTCCGTACAAGAAAATTCGAAGAATATGGAAAGTTATCCCATCAATCCGTTGACGAACTAAAAGTTGGTGCTCGTATTGAAGTAGGAGAAAAAAAAGAAGACGCTCTTGATTTTGCTCTATGGAAAGCAGCAAAAGAAGGGGAAATTTATTGGCAAAGTCCTTGGGGTAAAGGTCGTCCAGGCTGGCACATTGAATGCTCTGCAATGGCGCGAAAATATTTAGGTGATACGATTGATATTCACGCAGGTGGTCAAGACTTAACGTTCCCGCATCACGAAAACGAAATTGCTCAATCAGAAGCGTTAACAGGAAAGCAATTTGCGAAATATTGGATGCACAATGGTTATATTAATATCGACAACGAAAAAATGTCGAAGTCGCTCGGTAATTTTGTCCTTGTTCACGATATTATTCAAAAGCATGACCCTCAAGTGCTTCGTTTCTTCATGTTATCGGTTCATTACCGTAATCCAATCAACTATAGTGAAGAACTATTGGAACATTCGAAATCGGCGCTTGAACGATTAAGAACGTCTTATGAAAACTTAAAACATCGAAAACAATCTAGTACAAACCTAGCTGATCATGAACAACAATGGTTAGAGAAAATTCAGCAGTTACGAAAGCAATTTATTCAAGAAATGGACGATGATTTTAATACAGCTAATGCGATATCTGTTCTTTTTGAGCTTTCCAAACAAGCGAACTACTATCTAATGGAGAAAAATACGATGGAATCGGTTATCGATGCCTTTATGAATGAATTTGAAACACTCTTTCATGTTCTCGGTTTAACTTTAGAGCAAGAACAACTATTGGATGAAGAGATTGAACAGCTTATCGAGAAGCGGAATCAAGCAAGAAAAGAGCGCAATTTCGCCTTAGCGGATCAAATTCGTGATCAGTTGAAAGAAATGAATATTATTCTAGAGGATACACCGCAAGGAACACGCTGGAAACGGGGTTAAACCAATGTTACAGAATATGACCTTAGACTACAAGCAATTAAACAGTTTAGCCCTTGCTTATATGGGTGATGCTGTATACGAAACGTATGTACGACATCACCTTCTCCATCAAGGAAAGACCAAACCGAACCATTTGCATAAAGAAGCAACGAGATACGTATCCGCTAAAGCGCAAGCAGCAATTTTGTTTTATTTATTGGAACAAGAAATTCTTACGGAAGAAGAAAGAGCAATTGTGAAAAGAGGGCGTAACGCAAAAAGTGGGACCGTTCCAAAAAATACGGATGTCCAAACTTACCGGTATAGTACGGCCTTTGAAGCGCTAATCGGCTATTTGTACGCTAAACATGATCGTGCTCGTCTAGAAGAACTAGTAGCTGCTGCTTTTGAATATGTCAAAATGAAAGAAGGAGGAGGAAGGGTATGAGCAATGATTTGATTGCCGGAAAAAATCCGGTCATCGAAGCGCTAAAATCGAATCGAGAGATCAACAAAATTTGGATTGCTGAAGGTTCCCAACGTGGTCAAATGCAACAAGTGTTAAAATTAGCGAAACAAGCGAACGTCCTAGTTCAATTTGTGCCGAAACAAAAAATTGATCAAATGTTTTCTGGAAACCATCAAGGAGTCGTTGCCCAAGTAGCTGCTTATCAATATGCCGAGTTAGATGATTTGTTTCAACGGGCTGAAGAAAAAGGAGAGGCACCGTTTTTTATTCTTCTAGATGAGTTAGAAGATCCTCATAACCTAGGATCCATTTTACGAACAGCGGATGCTGTTGGAGCCCATGGAATTATTATCCCTAAACGTCGATCGGTTGGCTTAACGACGACAGTAGCTAAAGCCTCCACCGGAGCGATTGAATATGTACCTGTTACGCGAGTGACAAATATGGCACGTACGATTGATGAATTGAAAGAACGAGGCGTATGGATTGTAGGAACAGATGCTAAAGGAACTAAAGATTATCGACAATTGGATGGAACGCTTCCTCTCGCATTAGTAATCGGCAGCGAAGGAAAAGGAATCGGACGTTTAGTAAAGGAAAAATGCGACTTCTTAGTCCATTTACCTATGAGCGGCCATGTAACTTCGTTAAATGCATCGGTGGCAGCGAGTCTACTTATGTATGAGGTTTATCGAAAACGGCATCCAATAGGGGAGTAAGCATGGATATATTGCTCGTCGATGGGTATAACATCATCGGTGCATGGCCTGAATTAAGAGAATTAAAAAATCATGATTTAGCGGCTGCAAGGGATCGGTTAGTCGAGCAAATGGCTGAGTATCAAGCATATACCGGTTTTAAAGTGATTATTGTATTTGATGCTCATTACGTCCAAGGAATTGAGCGGAAATATAAAAATAGCAAAGTAGACATTATTTTTACTAGAGAAAACGAAACAGCAGATGAACGCATAGAAAGATTAGCCATCGAATTAAGTAATATTAAAACTCAAGTTTACGTAGCAACGTCAGATTATACGGAACAATGGGCGATATTTGGACAAGGGGCACTGCGAAAGTCTGCTAGAGAGTTATATACTGAAATGAAAATAATTGAACAACGGATAACACGGAAAGTAAAGAAATTTAGTGAGCAACGACCGATATCCAAAATTCCACTCAAAAAAGAAGTGGCAGAAATTTTTGAAAAATGGCGTCGCGGAGAGTCGTGAGCGGTTGACGTCAAAAAATTCTCTACTGTATAATATTTCTATCTATTGTTTTGCGCGGTCGGAGGGATGTATGTGAGTGTAAAACACGGGGGCGAGATGGCGAGGTTTGACGTGATGGAGGATGAGGCTATCGTTGAGCGTGTTCATAACGGAGATAGTGAAGCGTTAGATTATTTAATTCATAAGTACCGCAATTTTGTTCGTGCTAAGGCAAGATCGTATTTTTTAATTGGAGCGGACAAGGAAGATATTATTCAAGAAGGTATGATTGGTTTATATAAGGCGATTCGAGATTACAAAGGGGACAAGTTAACCTCGTTTAAAGCTTTTGCCGAACTTTGTATTACTCGCCAAATCATTACCGCTATTAAGACGGCAACGCGGCAAAAACATATTCCGTTAAATTCCTATGTGTCGTTGGACAAGCCTATCTATGATGAAGAATCCGATCGCACGTTAATGGATGTTATCTCTGGATCGAAGGTTATGGATCCCGAGGAATTAATCATTAATCGGGAAGAATTTGATAATATTGAAGAAAAGATGACTGAGCTGTTAAGTGATTTAGAACGAAAAGTATTAGCCCTTTATTTAGATGGACAGTCGTATCAAGAAATTTCGGAAGAACTTAATCGTCATGTCAAATCAATCGATAATGCACTGCAGCGTGTGAAACGAAAATTAGAACGATATTTAGAAGTTCGAGAAATTTATAACTAGTCTATTTTCCTCATGTTGACACAATTGTTAAGACCGTGATAAATTCGTAGAGATGTAAAAAACTTAAGGGTGTAGACAATGAAAAAAAAGATAATCCTTGCTTGTCGGGAATGTGGTTCCCGTAATTACTCAACTTCTAATAATAAATCGTCCCATTCAGAGCGATTAACGATAAAGAAATATTGCAAAACTTGCAATTCACACACCGTTCATCAGGAAACAAAGTAATGCTTGGGCTATGAAAATTATTGTGGAGGTTCGTCATGTCACGCATTGTTCAATTTTTAAGAAACGTATCAACTGAAATGAAAAAAGTAAGCTGGCCGAGAAAAAAAGAGCTTACAAGATACACGATTACTGTTATTACTACTGTTCTCTTTTTATCTGTTTTCTTTGCGATTGTCGATCTCGGTATTTCGGAATTAATCAATTTAATTATTGAATAACGATCGCCGTTCCATGGTATAATGGAGAATAAATGGAGAATAATTGATGTAGAAGGCCCGGTAACGGGTTTTTTCATTTGTTTGAAAAGTGTACTACTAAACTGTGGGGAGGGAAGGACGTATAGTCCCTATAGATGGAGAAGAACTGGTATGTTGTTCATACGTATTCAGGTTATGAAAATAAAGTGAAAGCGAATTTAGAAAAGCGTGTGGAATCTATGGGAATGCAGGACAAAATTTTCCGTGTAGTCGTTCCTGAAGAAGAAGAAACGGATACAAAAAACGGCACAAAAAAAGTAACAAAACGTAAAGTGTTTCCTGGTTACGTATTAGTTGAACTTATTATGACAGATGACTCATGGTACGTCGTTCGTAATACACCGGGCGTGACAGGTTTCGTTGGTTCTAGTGGTTCAGGATCAAAACCGACACCGCTGCTTCCAGAAGAAGTAAACGTCATTTTAAAACGAATGGGTATGGAAGATAAGCAGGTGGATTTTGATTTTGATTTAGGTGAAACAGTAAAAGTAAAAGAAGGACCGTTTGCGAATTTTGAAGGTGTCATTGAAGAAATTGACTTTGATAAAAACAAAGTGAAAGTTCTCGTTAATATGTTCGGTCGTGAAACACCGGTTGAACTTGGTTTTACACAAATTGATAAAATATAATGGGAAAGAACTTGAAATTTCCTTTAATTGATGATAATATTTCATAAGTCAGTATGTCTCACAAGAGAGACTGAACTAATTGTTAAGTTCTTTATTTTGATAAAGACATTTTTATGAGTGGGAGGGTTAAAACCCTATTACCACATCACGGACTAAGGAGGTGTGTCTCGTGGCTAAAAAAGTAATTAAAGTTGTTAAACTTCAAATTCCAGCTGGTAAAGCGAACCCTGCGCCACCAGTAGGTCCAGCGTTAGGTCAAGCTGGTGTTAACATCATGGGATTCTGTAAAGAATTCAACGCTCGCACAGCAGATCAAGCTGGTCTAATTATTCCAGTTGAAATTACGGTATTTGAAGACCGTTCATTTACATTCATCACTAAAACTCCGCCAGCTGCTGTCCTTCTTAAGAAAGCAGCAGGTATCGAGTCTGGTTCTGGTGAGCCGAACCGCAATAAGGTTGCGACTATCAAGCGTGACAAAGTTCGCGAAATTGCTGAAACTAAGATGCCTGACTTAAACGCAGCTAGCATCGAAGCAGCGATGCGAATGGTTGAAGGTACTGCACGCAGCATGGGTATCGTAATCGAAGACTAATTCATTAGTCCGGTTCGTTTTGGAAGACAAACGGTTTCTGTTGGACGAGGTTGCGAAGTTGAATGTGTTTTCACTCGCAACCTTTATTAGTGGGAGGTAATTCCGTTAAAACCACAATTGAGGAGGAAAAAAGAATGGCTAAAAAAGGTAAAAAATATTTAGAAGCTGTAAAATTAATTGATCGTTCGAAAGCTTACTCTGTAGAAGAAGCAATTGAATTAGTGAAAAAGACAAACTTTGCGAAATTCGACGCAACTGTTGAGGTTGCCTTCCGTCTTGGTGTTGATCCAAAGAAAGCTGACCAACAAATTCGTGGTGCAGTTGTTCTTCCAAACGGAACTGGTAAAACTCAACGCGTATTAGTTTTCGCGAAAGGTGAAAAAGCGAAAGAAGCAGAAGCTGCAGGTGCAGACTACGTAGGAGATGCTGATTACATCAACAAAATCCAACAAGGTTGGTTTGAATTTGATGTAATCGTAGCAACACCTGATATGATGGGTGAAGTAGGTAAACTTGGTCGTATCTTAGGTCCTAAAGGTTTAATGCCAAACCCTAAAACAGGTACAGTTACATTTGATGTAGAAAAAGCAGTGAAAGAAATTAAAGCTGGTAAAGTAGAGTACCGTGTGGATAAAGCTGGTAACATCCATGTACCAATTGGTAAAGTTTCTTTTGAAAACGAAAAGCTTGTTGAGAACTTTACAACAATCTACGAAACAATGCTTAAAGTAAAACCAGCTGCTGCAAAAGGTACGTACATCAAAAACGTCACTGTAACTTCTACAATGGGACCTGGTATTAAAGTAGATCCATCTTCTTTTGCTGTGAAAAATTAATTTGACATCCACCTTTCTTTGTAGTAATATACAAGATGTTGTGATAATTGAATAACATTTGTACCGTAGACAGTAGGTGCTTCATCTGAAGCTTAATTTCCTACCGAGGTAATGACGATATAGATTGAAAAGCTTATGAATAGGCTTTGATTTATACTACCTCCATGTCTACGGCATGGAGGTTTTTTATGGACGGTATAAATGTTTGGTGATTAATTCTACAGGAGGTGTAAGAATGAGCAGCGCTATCGAACAAAAGAAACAAATCGTAGAAGAAATCGCTGAAAAATTTAAAAACAGCGTTTCTACAATTATTGTTGACTACCGTGGTCTGAACGTTGCAGAAGTAACTGAACTTCGTAAGCAACTTCGTGAAGCGGGAATTGAATTCAAAGTTTACAAAAACACATTAACTCGTCGTGCTGCTGAAGCGGCTGGGTTAGAAGGTTTAAACGACGTTTTAACTGGTCCAAACGCAATCGCGTTCAGCAACGAAGATGTAGTTGCTCCAGCGAAAATTTTAAATAACTTCGCGAAAGAACACAACGCACTTGAAATTAAAGCAGGTGTAATTGAAGGTAACATCGCGACACTTGAAGAAGTTAAAGCTCTTGCTGAACTTCCATCTCGCGAAGGCTTACTTTCTATGCTTCTCAGCGTGCTTCAAGCACCAATGCGCAACTTCGCTCTTGCTGTCAAAGCGGTTGCCGAGCAAAAAGAAGAGCAAGGCGCGTAAGTTAATGAAAGTTAGTTAAGTGACGATATATGAAAAACTATATTATTAAGGGAGGAAATTGAACATGACTAAAGAACAAATTATCGAAGCGATTAAAGAAATGACAGTTCTTGAATTAAACGATCTTGTTAAAGCAATCGAAGAAGAATTTGGTGTAACTGCTGCTGCTCCTGTAGCTGTTATGGGTGGCGCTGCTGCTGGTGACGCTGCTGCTGAGAAAACTGAATTCGACGTTGTACTTGCTGATGCAGGTGCTCAAAAAATCAAAGTTATCAAAGTTGTTCGTGAAATCACTGGTCTTGGACTTAAAGAAGCAAAAGAACTTGTTGACAACACTCCAAAACCACTTAAAGAAGGCGTTTCTAAAGAAGAAGCTGAAGAAATCAAAGCGAAACTTGAAGAAGTTGGAGCTAACGTTGAAGTTAAGTAATGATGTTACAGAAAAAAAGCTCGCTGCATAGCGAGCTTTTTTTCCTACTATGAATTTTGTTCTCCTGATATCAGTTCCCGGCATTTTAGGAACTCCTTCAACCCCAATATCCTACATGAATTCTCCGATGGAGGCGAGAACTTTGACAAATCATTATTACTCCCGAACACCAGATGTTGAAAGCAAGCCATTTCAATGGGAATTTACTTTACGAAATCACCGCTTTCTTTTTAAAGCCGATCAAGGAGTCTTTTCGAAGAAAGAGGTCGACTTTGGTTCCCGTTTGCTCATTGAAATGTTCGAATTGCCAGAAGTCGAGGGTCCGATTTTAGATGTAGGTTGTGGGTACGGTCCTATCGGGTTATCACTTGCTAAATCATATCGTGATCGTACCGTCCATATGGTGGATGTCAACCTTCGAGCACTCCAGTTAGCTGAAGAAAATGCTCGTTTAAACCACATCACAAACGTAAAAGTATATGAAAGTGACCGATTGGATGGTGTAAAAGATGGGATTTTTGCAGCGATCGTCACAAACCCACCGATTCGTGCCGGTAAAAAAGTGGTACACGAAATTTTTGAGCAAAGCTTTGAGCACTTAGCAAAAGGTGGCGAGTTGTGGGTAGTCATACAGAAGAAGCAAGGAGCTCCATCTGCCATGGAAAAAATTGAACAACTTTTTGGTACAGTTGAGATCGTAGAAAAGAAAAAAGGGTACTACATTCTAAAAGCGAAAAAACGTTGACGTTCAAAAATGCCTATGTTAATATTATAAAATGCCAACATATTATTTTTCGGTGTTGCGTTAGAAATTTATACACGTTGTATAAAAAATGGATAAAAAGGAAATAATAGAAAAATAATAGCTCGTCATGTGAAAATGTGGTTTTTTTAAAACCCTTTTTCTTTTTGTCTTATGGTAGGATGGCTGTCCTTATATAAGACATGATAGACGCAATTAAAACGCTTGAATTTGAGGGGTGAATCAGTTGACAGGTCAACTAGTTCAATATGGACGACACCGCCAACGCAGAAGTTTTGCACGAATTAGTGAAGTATTAGAATTGCCAAACTTAATTGAAATTCAAACCTCTTCTTATCAATGGTTTCTTGATGAGGGTCTGAGAGAAATGTTTCAAGACATTTCTCCTATCGAGGACTTCACAGGAAATCTCTCTTTAGAGTTTATTGATTACAGTTTAGGTGAACCTAAGTATTCTGTAGAAGAGGCGAAAGAACGAGATGTTACGTATTCTGCACCTCTTCGTGTAAAAGTTCGTCTTGTCAATAAAGAGACTGGTGAAGTCAAAGACCAAGAAGTGTTTATGGGCGACTTCCCGTTAATGACGGAGACAGGAACGTTCATTATTAACGGGGCGGAACGCGTTATCGTATCCCAGCTCGTTCGTTCACCAAGCGTTTATTATAGCGGAAAAATTGACAAAAACGGTAAAAAAGGCTTTTCGGCAACCGTTATTCCAAACCGCGGTGCTTGGCTCGAGTACGAAACTGATGCAAAAGATGTAGTATATGTACGTATTGACCGTACACGGAAACTGCCTGTAACGGTTCTTTTGCGTGCTCTTGGTTTTGGCTCTGATCAAGAAATCATCGATTTGATTGGGGATAATGAATACATTCGGAATACATTAGAAAAAGACAATACAGAAAGTACAGAAAAAGCGTTATTAGAAATTTATGAGCGTCTTCGTCCAGGAGAGCCACCTACAGTAGAAAATGCGAAAAACTTACTTATTTCCCGTTTCTTTGATCCGAAACGTTATGATTTAGCAAGTGTTGGACGTTATAAAATTAATAAAAAGCTTCATATTAAAAATCGTTTGTTTAATCAGCGTCTTGCAGAACCGTTAGTGGATCCTGAAACAGGGGAAATTGTTGTTGAAAAAGGAACGCTGATCGACCGTCGTACGTTAGACACAAAAATTTTACCTTTACTTGAAAAAGGTGTAGGTCTACGCACGTTCCATCAGTCTGGTGGCGTAGTAGAAGATGAGATTGTATTACAGTCTATTAAAATTTACGCTCCAAACGAAGATGGAGAAAAAGTCATTAATGTGATTGGGAATGCCAACGTCGATGAGCATGTAAAAAATATTACACCTGCTGATATTATTGCTTCTATTAGTTACTTCTTCAACCTACTTTATGATGTAGGGGATACAGACGATATCGACCATCTAGGAAACCGTCGTCTTCGTTCAGTTGGTGAATTGTTACAAAACCAATTCCGTATTGGTTTATCCCGTATGGAACGTGTTGTCCGTGAACGGATGTCCATTCAGGATACGAATACAATTACACCACAACAATTAATTAATATTCGTCCTGTTATTGCATCGATTAAGGAGTTTTTCGGAAGCTCCCAGTTATCTCAATTCATGGACCAAACAAATCCGTTAGCAGAATTAACACATAAACGTCGTTTATCTGCATTAGGACCTGGTGGTTTAACTCGCGAACGTGCAGGTTTCGAAGTTCGTGACGTTCACTACTCTCACTATGGTCGTATGTGTCCGATTGAGACTCCAGAGGGTCCAAACATCGGTTTGATTAACTCATTATCCACATACGCAAAAGTAAACCGTTTTGGATTTATCGAAACTCCTTATCGTCGTGTCGATCCTGAAACAGGAAAAGTAACCGATCAAATTGACTACTTAACTGCTGACGAAGAAGACAACTACGTAGTAGCTCAAGCAAATGCTCGCTTAGCGGAAGACGGTTCTTTCTTAGACGAAGAAGTAGTTGCGCGTTTCCGTGGTGAAAACACAGTTGTGAAGAGCGACCGTGTTGATTACATGGACGTTTCACCAAAACAAGTAGTTTCCGCTGCAACAGCATGTATCCCGTTCTTAGAAAACGACGACTCTAACCGTGCGTTGATGGGTGCAAACATGCAACGTCAAGCAGTGCCGTTATTACAACCAGAAGCTCCAATCGTAGGTACAGGTATGGAATATGTATCTGCTAAAGACTCTGGAGCAGCGGTTATTTGTAAGCATGACGGTATCGTAGAGCATGTGGAAGCCCGCGAAATTTGGGTGCGTCGTGTGACAGAAGTAGATGGTAAAGAAGTTAAAGGAGATTTAGATAAATATCGCTTACAAAAATTTGTCCGCTCTAACCAAGGGACATGCTATAACCAACGTCCAATCGTGAGTGTAGGTGACCGCGTCTCTAAAGGCGAAATTTTAGCAGACGGACCATCAATGGATAAGGGGGAACTTGCGTTAGGTCGTAACGTACTAGTTGCCTTCATGACATGGGATGGTTACAACTATGAGGACGCGATCATTATGAGCGAGCGTCTCGTAAAAGACGATGTATATACGTCCATCCATATCGAAGAATATGAGTCTGAATCTCGTGATACGAAGCTTGGTCCAGAAGAAATTACTCGCGACATTCCAAACGTTGGTGAAGATGCATTACGTAATCTTGATGAGCGTGGAATTGTTCGCATTGGTGCGGAAGTAAAAGATGGAGACTTACTAGTAGGTAAAGTCACACCTAAAGGAGTTACTGAACTAACAGCAGAAGAACGCTTATTACACGCCATTTTTGGAGAGAAAGCTCGTGAAGTGCGCGATACTTCCCTACGTGTACCACATGGTGGTGGAGGTATTGTCCTTGACGTTAAAGTGTTCAACCGTGAAGATGGTGACGAATTACCACCTGGCGTTAACCAATTAGTACGAGTATACATTGTTCAAAAACGTAAAATTTCCGAAGGTGACAAAATGGCAGGTCGCCACGGTAACAAAGGTGTTATCTCACGTATCCTACCGGAAGAAGATATGCCATTCCTACCGGATGGAACTCCGATTGATATCATGTTAAACCCATTAGGGGTACCTTCTCGTATGAATATCGGTCAGGTGTTAGAGCTTCATTTAGGTATGGCGGCTAAGCGTCTCGGTATCCATGTGGCGTCCCCTGTATTTGATGGTGCCCGTGAAGAAGATGTTTGGGCAACGATCGAAGAAGCAGGAATGGCGCGCGATGCAAAAACAGTTCTTTACGATGGACGTACAGGTGAACCGTTCGATAACCGGGTATCCGTTGGTATCATGTACATGATCAAACTCGCTCACATGGTTGATGATAAGCTTCACGCACGTTCAACTGGTCCGTACTCACTTGTTACGCAACAGCCTCTTGGTGGTAAAGCTCAGTTTGGTGGTCAGCGTTTCGGTGAGATGGAGGTTTGGGCACTTGAAGCGTATGGTGCCGCATATACACTACAAGAAATCCTTACGGTGAAATCGGACGATGTAGTTGGTCGTGTGAAAACGTATGAAGCCATTGTAAAAGGTGAAAACGTACCAGAACCTGGTGTACCTGAATCGTTCAAAGTATTAATAAAAGAACTTCAAAGCTTAGGTATGGACGTAAAAATCCTATCTAGCAATGATGAAGAAATTGAAATGCGTGACTTAGAAGATGATGACGATACTCATCAAGCAGATACGTTAAATATCGCCCCTGAAGCAAAACAAACTGAACCAGTAGGGACGAAAGAATAATTTATTTAGGAGCAATTAGGGTAAAACCTGTAGATCAAAAGGGAGGTAGGCCCCTTGCTAGATGTAAATAACTTTGAATATATGAAAATCGGTCTAGCATCACCAGATAAAATCCGTTCATGGTCATACGGTGAAGTAAAAAAACCTGAAACGATTAACTATCGTACGCTGAAACCAGAAAAAGATGGTTTATTCTGTGAACGTATTTTCGGTCCAACAAAAGACTGGGAATGTCACTGCGGTAAATATAAGCGTGTTCGCTATAAAGGTGTCGTTTGTGACCGATGCGGTGTAGAAGTTACTCGTGCAAAAGTACGACGTGAACGTATGGGTCACATCGAGCTAGCTGCTCCAGTCTCTCACATTTGGTACTTTAAAGGTATTCCGAGCCGAATGGGACTTGTCTTAGACATGTCCCCTCGGGCTCTGGAAGAAGTTATTTACTTTGCTTCTTACGTCGTAACAGATCCAGGAGATACACCGTTAGAGAAGAAGCAGCTTCTTTCTGAAAAAGAATACCGTGCATATCGCGAAAAATATGGTCAAAAATTTCAAGCTTCGATGGGGGCTGAAGCGATTAAAAAGCTCCTTCAAGAAATTGACCTTGATAAAGAAGTAGAATACTTAAAAGAAGAGTTAAAAACATCCCAAGGCCAACGTCGTACACGCGCCATCAAACGTTTAGAAGTATTAGAAGCATTTCGTAATTCAGGAAACCGTCCGGAATGGATGATTTTAGACGTTCTTCCGGTCATTCCACCGGAACTACGTCCAATGGTTCAACTAGATGGTGGTCGTTTTGCGACATCTGACTTAAACGACTTATATCGTCGCGTAATTAACCGTAACAACCGTTTAAAACGTTTATTAGATCTTGGGGCTCCTAGTATTATCGTTCAAAACGAAAAGCGTATGCTTCAAGAAGCGGTAGACGCATTAATCGATAACGGTCGTCGCGGTCGTCCGGTTACTGGACCAGGCAATCGTCCGCTTAAATCACTTTCACATATGTTGAAAGGTAAGCAAGGTCGTTTCCGTCAAAACCTATTAGGTAAACGTGTTGACTATTCTGGCCGTTCGGTAATCGTCGTTGGTCCAAACTTAAAAATGTACCAGTGTGGTCTTCCAAAAGAAATGGCGCTTGAGCTATTTAAGCCGTTCGTTATGAAAGAGCTTGTAGAAAAAGGACTTGCGCACAACATTAAGAGTGCGAAACGGAAAATCGAGCGTGTTCAACCAGAAGTGTGGGATGTATTAGAGGAAGTTATTAAAGAACATCCGGTTCTATTAAACCGTGCACCAACACTACACCGCCTCGGTATTCAAGCGTTCGAACCAACTCTTGTTGAAGGTCGTGCGATTCGCTTACACCCACTTGTATGTACAGCGTATAACGCCGACTTTGACGGAGACCAAATGGCGGTACACGTACCGTTATCTGCTGAAGCACAAGCTGAGGCACGCTTACTCATGCTTGCTGCTCAAAACATCTTGAATCCGAAAGATGGTAAACCGGTTGTAACTCCTTCACAAGACATGGTATTAGGTAACTATTATTTAACAATGGAACGTGAAGGGGCAATTGGTGAAGGTAAAGTCTTTAAAGATACAAATGAAGCACTGATTGCTTATCAAAACGGATATGTACACTTACATTCTCGTATTGCGATTCACGCCGGCTCGTTAAATAATGAGACATTTACGGAAGAGCAAAACAAAAAGTTATTAATCACAACGGTCGGTAAGCTCATCTTTAATGAAATTTTACCAAACTCGTTCCCATACATTAACGAGCCAACGAAAGAAAACTTAGAAGAGCGAACACCTGATAAATATTTTGTAGATACAACAACTAATGTAAAAGAACATATTAAAAACCAACCGCTCGTACCACCGTTTAAGAAGAAAATTCTTGGTAGCATCATTGCGGAAGTATTCAAGCGTTTCAAGATTACGGAAACATCCAAAATGCTTGACCGCATGAAAGACCTTGGATTTAAATACTCGACAAAAGCGGGTATTACGATTGGTATCGCTGACATTGTCGTATTAGGTGAAAAAGAACAAATCTTAAAAGAAGCTCAAGCAAAAGTAGACAATGTCATGAAACAATTCAGACGTGGTCTCATCACAGAAGACGAACGTTACGATCGAGTTATTTCTATTTGGAGTGCGGCTAAAGATACCATCCAAGGCAAATTAATGGAAACGCTCGATAAGTTAAACCCAATCTTCATGATGAGCGATTCCGGTGCCCGTGGTAATGCATCAAACTTCACACAGCTAGCAGGTATGCGCGGTCTTATGGCCAACCCTGCTGGACGAATTATCGAATTACCAATCAAATCAAGTTTCCGCGAAGGTTTAACAGTATTAGAGTACTTCATTTCTACACACGGTGCTCGTAAAGGTCTTGCGGACACAGCATTAAAAACAGCAGACTCTGGTTACTTAACTCGTCGTCTCGTAGACGTAGCACAAGACGTCATTGTACGTGAAGACGACTGTGGAACTGACCGAGGGTTGCTTGTTCGCGCATTAAAAGATGGAACAGAAGTTATTGAATCGTTAGAAGAACGTCTCATCGGTCGATATGCGCGGAAAACTGTAAAGCATCCAGAGACAGGTGAAGTACTAGTTAAAGAAAATGAAATGATTAATGAAGATATCGCCCGTGCTATTGTTAGTGCCGGAATTGAAGAAGTGTGGATTCGTTCTGCCTTCACATGTAATACACGTCACGGAGTATGTAAAAAATGTTACGGTCGCAACTTAGCAACTGGACAGGACGTCGAGGTTGGCGAAGCAGTTGGTATTATTGCTGCTCAATCCATCGGTGAGCCTGGTACACAGTTAACGATGCGTACATTCCACACAGGTGGGGTTGCAGGAGACGACATCACACAAGGTCTTCCACGTGTTCAAGAGCTATTTGAAGCACGTAACCCGAAAGGTCAAGCGGTCATTTCGGAAATTGATGGTGTAGTTATCGCCATTAACGAAGGTCGTGACCGACAACACGAAATTGTTGTTCAAGGTGAAGTCGAAACACGTACGTACTCTGCACCGTACACTGCTCGCTTGAAAGTATCGGTAAACGATAAAGTTGAACGCGGACAAGAACTAACAGAAGGTTCTATCGATCCGAAGGAACTTCTAAAAGTGCGTGATGTAGCAGCCGTTCAAGAGTACTTGTTACGCGAAGTTCAAAAAGTTTACCGTATGCAAGGGGTAGAAATCGGTGACAAACATATCGAGGTTATGGTTCGTCAAATGCTTCGTAAAGTTCGTGTCATCGATGCTGGAGACACTGATGTACTACCAGGTACATTACTTGATATTCACCAGTTTACTGACGCAAACGAAAAGGCGTTAAAAGAAGGGAAAATTCCGGCGACTGGACGTCCAGTATTGCTTGGTATTACAAAAGCGTCTCTTGAAACAGACTCCTTCTTATCAGCGGCATCCTTCCAAGAAACTACTCGTGTGTTAACGGATGCAGCTATTAAAGGAAAACGTGACGAATTACTCGGATTAAAAGAAAACGTCATTATCGGTAAACTAGTTCCAGCCGGAACAGGTATGCAGCGTTATCGTAAAGCCGAGGCTGTCATTGTGAAGAAAGAAGATTCTTCAGCTGTAACCGTTGAATAATAATTTTGGCATACCGCTTAGGGCGGTATGCCATTAAATAAATTTATTGTAAACGATATTGACATACCATTTTATTGATGATAATATATTCAAGGTTGCTCCTAAAAACCTGTCACTTTGGAGGATATGAGACATGTCTTATGAAAAAGTAGCACAGGCTGACAATTTAATTGTTGGTACAAAACAAACCGTTAAAGCTTTAAAAGCAGGAAATGTCCTAGAAGTGATTATTGCTGAAGACGCTGATCCAAAAGTAGTTAACAAAGTAATTGAGATCGCGAAGGACATGAATGTACCACTTACCAAAGTGGACTCGATGAAAAAGCTTGGAAAAGCTTGTGGAATAGATGTTGGGGCAGCAACTGTAGCTATAACACGTTAAACTTGTTTTTGTAGATATTGCATCTGCAAAAACTTTGTTTTTGTCAAAAAATGAACCACCTGGATGTGTGGGCTTAAGAAAACTATGAAGGGAGGAAATTTTAATGCCTACAATTAACCAATTAGTGCGCAAACCACGTAAATCTAAAGTTACTAAATCAAAATCTCCTGCGCTTAATAAAGGCTACAACAGCTTCAAGAAGGTACACACAAACGTATCTTCACCACAAAAGCGCGGTGTATGTACTCGTGTTGGTACAATGACACCGAAAAAACCAAACTCAGCGTTACGTAAATATGCTCGTGTACGCTTAACAAACGGTATCGAGGTAACAGCATACATCCCTGGTATCGGTCACAACTTACAAGAACACAGCGTAGTATTAATCCGCGGTGGACGTGTAAAAGACTTACCGGGTGTACGTTACCATATCGTTCGTGGTGCTTTAGATACAGCTGGTGTTGAAAACCGTAAACAAGGCCGTTCTAAGTACGGTACTAAAAAACCTAAAGAGAAAAAATAATAAAAAAACTTGATAGTCTTACCGAAAGGAGGAATTTTCATGCCACGTAAAGGACCTGTAGCAAAAAGAGATGTATTACCAGATCCAATTTACAACTCTAAATTAGTTACTCGTCTAATCAACAAAATTATGGTTGACGGTAAAAAAGGAAAAGCACAAAAAATTCTTTATTCTGCATTTGATATCATTCGTGAGCGTACAGGTAAAGATCCAATGGAAGTATTTGATCAAGCGCTTAAAAACGTTATGCCTGTACTAGAAGTACGCGCTCGCCGTGTTGGTGGTGCGAACTACCAAGTACCAGTTGAGGTACGTCCAGATCGTCGTACTACATTAGGTCTTCGTTGGTTAGTAAACTACGCTCGTCTTCGTGGAGAGAAGACAATGGAAGAGCGTCTAGCAAACGAAATCCTAGATGCGGCAAACAATACTGGTGCAGCTGTTAAGAAACGTGAGGACACTCACAAAATGGCGGAAGCAAACAAAGCGTTTGCTCATTATCGTTGGTAATTTTGTTTTTAATATAAATACTAAACTCACTTAAGGAAGGAGAAATTACGACATGTCAAGAGAGTTCTCCTTAGAAAAGACTCGTAATATCGGTATCATGGCTCATATCGATGCCGGTAAAACAACAACTACAGAGCGTATCCTTTTCTACACAGGACGCATCCACAAAATCGGTGAAACTCACGAAGGTGCGTCCCAAATGGACTGGATGGAACAGGAGCAAGAACGCGGTATTACGATTACTTCCGCTGCAACAACTGCACAGTGGAAAGGTCATCGTATTAACATCATCGATACTCCGGGACACGTAGACTTCACAGTTGAGGTTGAACGTTCCCTTCGTGTACTTGATGGTGCTGTAGCCGTTCTTGACGCTCAATCTGGTGTTGAGCCACAAACTGAAACAGTTTGGCGCCAAGCAACAACTTACGGAGTACCACGTATCGTTTTTGTTAACAAAATGGACAAAATCGGTGCGGACTTCCTTTACTCTGTAAAAACGTTGCACGATCGTTTGCAAGCAAATGCTCATCCAATCCAATTACCAATTGGTGCGGAAGATCAATTCGAAGGTATCATCGACCTAATCGAAATGAAAGCTTACTTCTATCTAGATGATCTAGGTACTCGTACTGATGCTCGTGACATTCCAGACGAGTATAAAGATCAAGCAGAGGAATACCGTGCAAAATTAATCGAAGCGGTAGCTGAGCTTGATGAAGAATTAATGATGAAGTACCTAGAAGGTGAAGAAATCACTAACGAAGAACTTAAAGCAGCGATCCGTAAAGGTACTGTAAACGTTGAATTCTTCCCTGTACTTTGCGGTTCTGCTTTCAAAAACAAAGGTGTTCAGTTAATGCTAGATGCAGTATTAGATTATCTTCCATCTCCAGTGGATGTACCTGCTATTAAAGGTGTAAATCCTGACACTGAAGAAGAAGATATTCGCCCATCTAGCGACGATGAGCCATTCGCAGCACTTGCGTTCAAAGTTATGACTGACCCTTATGTTGGTAAATTAACGTTCTTCCGTGTGTACTCTGGTACGTTAGATTCTGGTTCTTACGTACTTAACTCTACAAAAGGAAAACGTGAACGTATCGGTCGTATCCTACAAATGCATGCGAACCACCGTGAAGAAATTTCTCGCGTATACTCCGGTGACATCGCAGCTGCTGTAGGTCTAAAAGATACAACAACTGGTGACACTCTATGTGACGAAAAGAACCCTATTATTCTTGAGTCTATGGAGTTCCCTGAACCAGTTATCTCTGTAGCTATTGAGCCGAAGTCAAAGGCTGACCAAGATAAAATGTCTACTGCTCTACAAAAACTACAAGAAGAGGACCCAACGTTTAAAGCTCATACAGATCCAGAAACTGGTCAAACAATTATCGCAGGTATGGGTGAGCTTCACTTAGATATCATCGTTGACCGTATGAAACGTGAGTTCAAAGTTGAAGCGAACGTTGGTGCTCCACAAGTATCTTACCGTGAAACATTCCGTAAGTCCGCTCAGGTTGAAGGTAAATTCGTACGTCAATCTGGTGGTCGCGGTCAATACGGTCACGTTTGGATCGAATTCTCTCCTAACGAAGAGGGTAAAGGATTCGAATTCGAAAACGCGATTGTTGGTGGTGTAGTACCACGCGAATATATCCCAGCGGTTCAAGCTGGTCTTGAAGACGCAATGCAAAACGGTGTACTTGCTGGTTACCCACTTATCGATATTAAAGCAAAACTATTTGACGGATCATACCACGATGTTGACTCAAGTGAAATGGCATTCAAGATTGCAGCTTCTATGGCATTAAAGAATGCAGCAGCCAAATGTGACCCTGTACTTCTTGAGCCAATTATGAAAGTAGAAGTTGTAATCCCTGAAGAATACCTTGGTGACATCATGGGTGACATCACTTCTCGTCGTGGTCGTGTAGAAGGTATGGAAGCTCGCGGTAACGCACAAGTAGTAAAAGCTTTTGTTCCGCTTGCTGAGATGTTTGGTTATGCAACATCTCTACGTTCTAATACTCAAGGACGTGGAACATACACTATGCACTTCGATCACTACGAAGAAGTTCCTAAAAATATCGCCGATGAAATTATTAAGAAAAATAAAGGCGAATAATTGATTTTACATCTTTAATCAAGTATAACTACTATTGTAAGCTATGGAAGCTTTGGAGGTGGACAACCACCTCCAGGCACCATATATATACTTAACTAATTAAAATTAAAAGGAGGATTTCCTAATGGCTAAAGAAAAATTTGACCGTTCAAAACCACACTGTAATATTGGTACAATCGGTCACGTTGACCATGGTAAAACTACTTTAACAGCTGCGATTACTACAGTTCTTGCTAAGCGTTCTGGTAAAGGTACAGCTATGGCTTACGACCAAATCGACGCTGCTCCAGAAGAGCGTGAACGCGGTATCACAATCTCAACTGCACACGTTGAGTACGAAACTGACAACCGTCACTATGCACACGTTGACTGCCCAGGACACGCTGACTATGTTAAAAACATGATCACTGGTGCAGCTCAAATGGACGGTGCAATCCTTGTAGTATCTGCTGCTGACGGTCCAATGCCACAAACTCGTGAGCATATCCTTCTTTCTCGCCAAGTAGGTGTACCATACATCGTAGTATTCTTAAACAAATGCGATATGGTAGACGACGAAGAGCTTCTTGAACTTGTAGAAATGGAAGTTCGTGACCTTCTTTCTGAATACGACTTCCCAGGTGATGAAGTACCAGTAATTAAAGGTTCTGCTCTTAAAGCGCTTGAAGGCGACGCTGAGTGGGAAGAAAAAATCATCGAGCTTATGAACGCTGTTGACGAGTACATCCCAACTCCAGAACGCGACACTGACAAACCATTCATGATGCCAGTTGAGGACGTATTCTCTATCACTGGTCGTGGTACAGTTGCAACAGGTCGTGTTGAGCGCGGTATCTTAAAAGTTGGTGACGAAGTAGAAATCATCGGTCTTCAAGATGAACCAACTAAAACAACTGTTACTGGTGTAGAAATGTTCCGTAAGCTTCTTGACCAAGCTGAAGCTGGTGACAACATCGGTGCTCTTCTTCGTGGTGTAGCTCGCGACGAAGTACAACGTGGTCAAGTATTAGCTAAACCAGGTTCTATCACTCCACACACTAAATTTAAAGCTGAGGTTTACGTTCTTTCTAAAGAAGAAGGTGGACGTCATACTCCATTCTTCTCTAACTATCGTCCTCAGTTCTACTTCCGTACAACTGACGTAACTGGTATCATTACTCTTCCAGAAGGCGTAGAAATGGTTATGCCTGGAGATAACGTTGAAATGACTGTAGAACTTATCGCTCCTATCGCGATTGAAGAAGGTACTAAATTCTCTATCCGTGAGGGTGGACGTACAGTAGGAGCAGGCGTTGTTTCTTCTATTATGGAGTAATAACGTCTAATCGGAAAGCAGGTGGCGTTTGCCGCCTGCTTTTTTTGTTCCTTAACGTATTTTAACTAATATATATGATTGTTTTTTGTCTTCATTCGATCTATAACGTAAAGGATTTTACTTTTAAGAAAGATTTTGAATCAAGAAGAAAGATAAAAGTCAGGTTGAAAAACATTTAGAAACTAAGTATAATAGTTGAAGTGTATGGAAGTAGGAAAAACTTCTAAATACATGTTGAAACCATTTAGGTTTTTAGGTATAATAGACAATGTTGGTCTTTGACTGCGATGAAGTGGAAGGTTGCTGACACACCCGGCCGCTTTGCCATGGCGAGTGTGTGGGAAATTTCCATGGAGAATGTCTATTTATAAAATAGGCGATAAAGGAGGGAAAATAATGGCAAAACAAAAAATTCGCATTCGTTTAAAAGCGTATGATCACAGAATCCTTGATCAATCTGCAGAAAAAATTGTGGAAACAGCAAAACGTTCTGGTGCAAGCGTGTCTGGTCCGATTCCGCTTCCAACAGAAAAATCTGTTTACACAATTCTTCGTGCGGTTCACAAATATAAAGATTCTCGTGAACAATTCGAAATGCGCACACACAAACGCTTAATCGATATCATCAACCCAACTCCACAAACGGTTGATTCTCTAATGCGATTAGACTTACCGTCTGGTGTTGACATTGAAATCAAACTTTAATGAATAAAAAGCAAACATTTAGGAGGTGTGACTCATGACCAAAGGAATCTTAGGAAGAAAGATCGGAATGACGCAAGTATTCACTGAAAACGGTGACCTTATTCCTGTAACGGTTATCGAAGCTACTCCAAACGTTGTTCTTCAAAAGAAAACAATTGAGAACGACGGTTATGAAGCGATCCAACTTGGCTTCGAAGACAAGCGTGAAAAGCTTGCGAACAAACCTGAAAAAGGTCACGTAGCAAAAGCGAATACTGCTCCTAAGCGCTTCATTCGTGAAATTCGTGGTGTAAACTTAGATGAGTATGAAGTTGGTCAAGAGGTTAAAGTAGATATTTTCGCTGAAGGCGATATCGTAGATGTAACAGGTATTTCTAAAGGTAAAGGATTCCAAGGTGCAATTAAACGCCATGGACAATCTCGTGGACCTATGTCACACGGTTCTCGTTATCATCGTCGTCCTGGTTCAATGGGACCTATTGCTCCAAACCGTGTATTCAAGTCTAAAGAATTGCCTGGACGTATGGGTGGAGAAAAAGTTACTATTCAAAACCTTCAAATCGTAAAAGTAGATGCTGAACGCAACCTACTTTTAGTAAAAGGTAATGTTCCAGGTCCGAAAAAGGCATTACTTAAAATTAAAAGTGCGGTAAAAGCAAAATAAAGACTTCTTAGGAAAGGAGGAACAAAGGAATGCCAAAAGTAGCTTTATATAACCAAAGTGGATCTCAAGTTGGTGAAATCGAACTGAAAGATTCCGTATTTGGTATCGAGCCAAATAAACATGTACTATTTGAAGCAGTAGTTATGCAACGTGCTTCCTTACGTCAAGGAACACATAAAGTTAAAAATCGTGCTGAAGTAAGCGGCGGCGGACGCAAACCATGGCGTCAAAAAGGTACTGGTCGCGCACGTCACGGATCTATCCGTTCTCCACAATGGCGTGGTGGTGGTACTGTATTCGGTCCAGTTCCTCGCAGCTACAGCTACAAGTTACCTAAAAAAGTACGCCGTTTAGCAATTAAATCAGCGCTTTCTACAAAAGTATTAGAAGAAAACATTTTAGTTCTTGAAGCACTTTCTTTCGATGCACCAAAAACGAAAGAATTTGCTAACATGTTAAAGAACTTATCTGTGAACACTAAAGCGCTAGTAGTTATGGATGGATTAGATGAAAACGTAGCACTTTCTGCACGTAACATCCCTGGTGTAACAGTAGTAGAAGCTACCGGAATTAACGTACTTGATGTTTTAGGTCATGATAAACTAATCATGACGAAAGCAGCGGTCGAAAAAGTAGAGGAGGTGCTTGGATAATGGATGCACGAGATATCATTAAGCGCCCCGTCATCACTGAACGTTCTATGGAATTAACTGCTGAGAAAAAATATACGTTCGAAGTTGACGTAAAAGCTAACAAAACACAAGTGAAAGACGCTGTTGAAGAAATTTTCGGTGTAAAAGTTGCCAAAGTAAACATCATGAACTACAAAGGTAAGTTCAAGCGTATGGGACGTTACGCTGGTTACACTAACAAGCGTCGTAAAGCAATTGTTACTTTAACTCCAGATAGCAAAGAAATCGAATTCTTTGAAGTATAATGATTTAATTAGAAGAGGAGGGAAAAAGAAATGGCGATCAAAAAATACAAACCTACCTCTAATGGTCGTCGCGGCATGACAGTTTCTGATTTCGCTGAAATTACTACTGATAAGCCAGAGAAATCATTACTTGCGCCTCTTAAAAAGAAAGGCGGCCGCAACAACCAAGGTAAGTTAACTGTTCGTCATCAAGGTGGCGGTCATAAGCGTCAATACCGTATCATCGACTTCAAGCGTGATAAAGATGGTATACCAGGACGCGTTGCCACAATCGAGTACGATCCAAACCGTTCAGCAAACATTGCGTTAATTAACTATGTTGATGGTGAAAAACGCTACATCATCGCTCCAAAAGGTTTAAAAGTTGGTATGGAAGTAATGTCTGGTCCAGATGCAGACATTAAAGTAGGTAACGCATTACCACTTGCAAACATTCCTGTAGGTACAGTAATTCACAACATTGAGTTAAAACCAGGTAAAGGTGGACAATTAGTACGTTCTGCAGGTGCGTCTGCACAAGTCCTTGGTAAAGAAGGTAAATATGTACTTGTTCGCTTAACTTCTGGTGAAGTTCGTATGATTCTTGCTACTTGCCGTGCGACAGTAGGTCAAGTAGGTAACGAGCAACACGAACTTATCACAATTGGTAAAGCAGGACGTGCTCGTTGGTTAGGTAAACGTCCTACAGTTCGTGGTTCTGTTATGAACCCTGTCGATCACCCTCACGGTGGTGGTGAAGGACGTGCTCCTATCGGACGTAAGTCACCAATGACTCCATGGGGTAAACCAACTCTTGGATTCAAAACTCGTAAGAAGAATAACAAGTCTGATAAATTTATCGTACGTCGTCGTAAAAAATAACGGGATTGTACTACGGTTCAGTAAGCGAACCGTAGAGCAATCACGAAGGGAGGTTCAATTATGGGTCGCAGCTTGAAAAAAGGACCTTTTGTTGATGAACATTTAATGAAAAAGATCGAAAAGTTAAACGAAACTGGCAGCAAACAAGTAATTAAAACTTGGTCTCGTCGTTCTACGATCTTTCCACAGTTCATCGGTCATACTATTGCTGTGTACGATGGACGTAAACATGTTCCTGTGTACATTACTGAAGATATGGTAGGTCACAAACTTGGTGAATTCGCGCCTACTCGTACTTACAAAGGTCACGCTAGTGACGACAAGAAAACAAAACGCTAATGAGGGGAGGGCATCCTAATGCAAGCTAAAGCTGTTGCTAGAACAGTTCGTATTGCTCCTCGTAAAGCTCGTTTAGTTGTAGATTTAATTCGAGGAAAGCAAGTAGGTGAAGCAGTTGCTATCTTACGTCACACTCCAAAAGCTGCTTCTCCAATTGTAGAAAAAGTACTTAAATCTGCAGTTGCGAACGCAGAGCATAACTACGATATGGACGTAAACAACTTAGTAATTACTGAAGCTTATGTAAACGAAGGTCCAACTTTAAAACGCTTCCGCCCACGTGCAATGGGTCGTGCGAGCCAAATCAACAAGCGCACAAGCCACATCACTATCGTGGTATCAGAAAAGAAGGAGGGATAATTCGTGGGTCAAAAAGTACATCCAATCGGTCTGCGTATCGGTATTATCCGTGATTGGGAATCTAAATGGTACGCTGAGAAAGATTTCGCAGATCTTTTACACGAAGACCTTAAAATTCGTGAATATATCGCGAAACGCTTAGCTGACGCTTCTGTATCTCGTGTAGAAATCGAACGTGCGGCAAATCGTATTAACATCACTATTCATACTGCTAAGCCTGGTATGGTTATTGGTAAAGGTGGTACAGAAGTTGAAGCACTTCGTAAAGCACTTAACCAATTAACAGGCAAACGTGTTCATATTAACATCGTTGAAATCAAAAAAGCTGATTTAGATGCTAAATTAGTTGCAGAAAACATTGCTCGTCAATTAGAAAACCGTGTATCTTTCCGTCGCGCACAAAAACAAGCGATCCAACGTGCAATGCGCGCAGGTGCGAAAGGTATTAAGACAATGGTATCTGGTCGTCTTGGTGGTGCAGATATCGCTCGTTCTGAACACTATAGTGAAGGAACAGTTCCACTTCATACTCTTCGCGCTGACATCGACTACGCTCATGCTGAAGCGGACACAACTTACGGTAAACTTGGCGTGAAAGTATGGATTTATCGTGGAGAAGTCCTTCCTACTAAGAAGAAAACTGAGGAAGGAGGCAAATAATTATGTTAATGCCTAAACGCGTGAAATATCGTCGTCAACACCGCGCAAAATTAAGCGGTCGTGCAAAAGGTGACACTAACGTTACATTCGGCGAATTCGGATTACAAGCTCTTGATGCAGCTTGGGTAACAAACCGCCAAATCGAGGCAGCTCGTCGTGCGATGACTCGTTATATGAAACGTGGCGGTAAAGTGTGGATCAAAATTTTCCCACACAAACCATTCACTGCTAAACCGCTTGAAGTACGCATGGGTTCCGGTAAAGGTGCTCCTGAAGGTTGGGTAGCAGTTGTTAAGCCTGGTAAAGTAATGTTCGAAGTAGCAGGCGTTTCTGAAGAAGTAGCTCGTGAAGCACTTCGTCTTGCATCCCACAAACTTCCTGTAAAGTGTAAGTTTGTAAAACGAGAAGAAATTGGTGGTGAATCAAATGAAAGCTAAAGAAATTCGTGAACTAACCACTGCCGAAATTGAACAAAAAGTTAAAGCGTTAAAAGAAGAGCTATTCAACCTTCGCTTTCAATTAGCGACTGGTCAGCTTGAAAATACAGCTCGTATTCGCGAAGTGCGCAAAGCGATTGCACGTATGAAAACTGTTATTCGTGAAAGAGAGATCGGCGTAAACAATCGATAATTGAGAGGAGGTTCGCACAATGAGTGAACGCAACCAACGTAAAGTTTACACAGGACGTGTCGTTTCCGATAAAATGGACAAAACGATTACAGTTCTTGTTGAAACTTACAAAAAGCATCCAATTTACGGAAAACGCGTAAAATACTCAAAAAAATTCAAAGCTCATGACGAGCTAAATCAAGCAAAAGTAGGCGATATTGTACGTATCATGGAAACTCGCCCACTTTCTGCAACAAAACGTTTCCGTCTAGTTGAAATCGTAGAAAAAGCTGTTATTATCTAATGGATCGGATATAGGTTGATTCCGAAGGGAGGTAACGTCAATGATTCAACAAGAATCACGTTTAAAAGTTGCTGATAACTCTGGTGCGCGTGAAGTGTTAACAATTAAAGTTCTTGGTGGCTCTGGCCGCAAAACTGCAAACATCGGTGACATCATCGTTGCTACAGTAAAACAAGCAACACCAGGTGGCGTTGTTAAAAAAGGTGACGTTGTTAAAGCCGTTGTGGTTCGTACTAAACGTGGTGTTCGTCGTTCTGACGGCTCTTACATCCGTTTCGATGAAAACGCATGTGTGATCATCCGTGACGATAAGAGCCCACGCGGAACTCGTATTTTCGGACCAGTTGCTCGTGAACTTCGTGAAAAAGATTTCATGAAAATTGTATCTTTAGCTCCAGAAGTTCTTTAATTGAATAAAAGGTAAGGACCATTCAAGGAGGTGCGAACGAAATGCATGTTAAAAAAGGCGACAAAGTAATGGTCATCTCAGGTAAAGATAAAGGGAAAACGGGCGTAATTTTAAAAGCTTTCCCTAAAAAAGATCGCGTATTAGTTGAAGGTGTAAACATCGTTAAAAAGCATGCAAAACCTTCTCAAGCAAATCCACAAGGTGGCATCATTAGCCAAGAAGCGCCGATTCATGTTTCTAACGTAATGCCACTTGATCCGAAAACAGGTGAACCAACTCGTGTTGGTTACAAAGTAGTGGACGGTAAAAAAGTACGCGTAGCGAAAAAATCAGGTGAAGTTCTAGATAAATAAGTCTGTTGATGAAGGGAGGTATTCTAATGAACCGCCTTAAAGAAAAATATCTTAAAGAAATTACTTCAGCTCTTATGAGCAAGTTTAACTATAAATCTGTAATGGAAGTACCAAAAATCGAAAAAATTGTTGTAAACATGGGTGTAGGTGACGCTGTTCAAAACGCTAAAGCGTTAGACATGGCTGTGGAGGAGCTTTCTCTTATCACAGGTCAAAAACCAGTAGTTACTCGCGCGAAAAAATCTATTGCAGGTTTCCGCCTTCGTGAAGGTATGCCAATCGGTGCGAAAGTAACTCTTCGTGGAGAGCGTATGTACGAATTCTTGGACAAACTTATTTCTGTTTCTCTTCCACGTGTTCGTGACTTCCGTGGTGTATCTAAAAAATCGTTTGACGGACGCGGTAACTACACTTTAGGTATTAAAGAACAGCTAATCTTCCCAGAAATCGATTACGATAAAGTAAGCAAAGTACGTGGTATGGACATCGTAATCGTTACTACTGCTAAAACTGACGAAGAAGCTCGTGAGTTATTAACTCTATTAGGAATGCCATTCCAAAAGTAATCGATATAAGGGAGGCGAAAACGTGGCTAAAAAATCAATGATTGCGAAACAAAAACGTACGCCAAAGTTTAAAGTACGTGCATATACACGCTGCGAACGCTGCGGTCGTCCACATGCTGTAATGCGTAAATTTAAACTTTGCCGTATTTGTTTCCGCGAACTTGC
Organism: Aeribacillus pallidus; assembly: GCF_050478865.1. Taxonomy (NCBI): domain Bacteria; kingdom Bacillati; phylum Bacillota; class Bacilli; order Caryophanales; family Bacillaceae; genus Aeribacillus; species Aeribacillus pallidus. The sequence continues at coordinate 43,087 of NZ_JBCNBW010000016.1, forward strand.
ATATAAAGGACAAATTCCTGGCGTGAAAAAAGCTAGCTGGTAAAACCCAAGTTTGGGAAGGAGGTAAATTAAATATGGTAATGACAGATCCAATCGCAGATATGCTTACTCGTATCCGCAATGCGAACATGGTTCGTCACGAGTCATTAGAGGTTCCTGCTTCTAATATCAAAAAACAAATCGCAGAAATCCTTAAACGTGAAGGGTTCATCCGTGACGTTGAATATATTGAAGACAACAAGCAAGGTATCATTCGTATTTTCCTAAAATACGGTCCAAACAACGAGCGTGTAATTACTGGATTAAAACGTATTAGTAAACCAGGTTTACGTGTATACGCGAAATCAAACGAAATTCCAAAAGTACTTAACGGTCTTGGAATTGCAATCGTGTCTACTTCTCAAGGTGTTTTAACTGACAAAGAAGCACGTGCGAAGCAAGTAGGCGGCGAAGTTTTAGCTTACGTTTGGTAATATTTCAGACATGAATGGAGGTGCAAGGAATGTCTCGCGTAGGTAAAAAACCTATTGAAATTCCTTCTGGCGTAACAGTTACAGTTGAAGGTGCCACTGTAACTGTTAAAGGCCCTAAAGGTGAACTAACTCGTACATTTAACCGTGACATGAAAATTGAAGTACAAGATAACATCGTAACAGTTTCTCGTCCATCTGACGTTAAGGAACATCGTGCACTACACGGAACAACTCGTGCGATAATCGCAAACATGATCGAGGGTGTTTCTAAAGGCTTCGAAAAATCCCTTGAGCTAATCGGGGTTGGTTACCGTGCTCAAAAGCAAGGTAAGAAACTTGTATTGAACGTAGGTTACTCTCATCCAGTTGAAATCGAGCCTGAAGAAGGTCTTGAAATCGAAGTACCTTCTAACACAAAAGTAGTTGTTAAAGGTGTAGACAAAGAACGTGTTGGTGCTTTAGCAGCTAACATTCGTGACGTTCGTCCGCCAGAGCCTTACAAAGGTAAAGGTATTCGTTACGAAGGTGAATATGTACGTCGTAAAGAAGGTAAAACAGGTAAGTAATGCCGCATAGGTAGAAGAAAGGAGTGACCCAAATGATTATCAAGCCAGATAAAAACAAAGTTCGCAAAAAAAGACATGCTCGTGTGCGTGCGAAGTTAAGCGGAACGGCAACTCGTCCTCGTCTAAACGTTTTCCGTTCTAACAAACACATTTACGCGCAGTTAATTGACGATGTAAACGGTGTAACATTAGTTAGCGCATCTACTTTAGATAAAGAGTTTGATTTAGAATCTACTGGTAACGTGGAAGCAGCGAAAAAAGTTGGTGAGCTTGTTGCTAAACGTGCGGTAGAAAAAGGTTTCACAAGTGTTGTATTTGACCGCGGCGGATATTTATATCATGGTCGTGTAAAAGCATTAGCTGAAGCTGCTCGTGAGAACGGTCTACAATTTTAATGGATAAAGGAGGGACAACAAAGATGCGTCGCATTGATCCTAGCAAACTTGAATTAGAAGAACGCGTAGTTACTGTTAACCGTGTTGCAAAGGTAGTTAAAGGTGGACGTCGTTTCCGTTTCTCTGCGCTAGTAGTTGTAGGTGACAAAAACGGTCACGTAGGATTCGGTACTGGTAAAGCGCAAGAGGTACCTGATGCAATTCGTAAAGCTATTGAAGATGCTAAGAAAAATTTAATCGAAGTACCTATCGTAGGTACAACAATTCCACACGAAGTAATCGGTCACTTTGGTGCAGGTGAAATCTTCATGAAACCTGCTTCTGCCGGTACTGGAGTTATCGCAGGTGGTCCTGTACGTGCGGTGCTTGAATTAGCGGGTGTTCAAGATATCCTTTCTAAATCTTTAGGATCTAATACACCTATTAACATGGTTCGTGCAACTATGGACGGATTAAAACAATTAAAACGTGCTGAGGACGTAGCGAAATTACGTGGTAAATCCGTGGAAGAACTGTTAGGATAAGGAGGGATAACAATGGCGAAAAAATTAGCAATTACCCTCACTCGTAGCGTAATTGGTCGTCCGAAAGACCAACGTGAAACAGTTAAAGCTCTTGGCTTACGTAAATTGCATCAAACGGTTGAGCACAATGATAACGCGGCAATCCGTGGTATGATCAACAAAGTGTCTCACTTAGTTACTGTAAAAGAAATCTAATTTTATTTTCTTCAATAAGGAGGTGCCGACATGAAACTTCATGAACTAAAACCTGCTGAAGGTTCTCGTAAAAAACGTAATCGTGTAGGTCGTGGTATCGGTTCTGGTAACGGTAAAACTTCAGGCCGTGGTCAAAAAGGACAAAACGCTCGTTCTGGCGGCGGTGTTCGTCCTGGTTTTGAAGGTGGTCAAACTCCTTTATTCCGTCGTTTACCAAAACGTGGTTTCACAAACATCAACCGTAAAGAATATGCGATCGTTAACCTTGATGCATTAAATCGCTTTGAGGACGGAACAGAAGTTACTCCAGAACTTCTAATTGAAACTGGCGTAGTAAGCAAAGAAAAAGCAGGAATTAAAATTCTTGCAAAAGGTAACATCGAGAAGAAGCTTACTGTAAAAGCTCATAAATTCTCTTCTGCTGCAAAAGAGGCAATTGAAGCTGCTGGCGGTACAACTGAGGTGATTTAATGTTCCAGACGATCTCCAATTTTATGCGCGTGGGCGACATAAGAAAAAAAATTATCTTCACCTTATTAATGCTCGTTGTATTTCGTATTGGAGCATTCATTCCGGTTCCAAACGTAAATGCGGATATTTTAAAAATGCAAGATGACGCTGGCCTCTTTGGATTCTTAAATATTTTTGGAGGCGGCGCCCTATTCAACTTCTCCATCTTCGCGATGGGAATTATGCCTTACATTACAGCATCCATTATTGTTCAATTACTTCAAATGGATGTTGTGCCGAAATTTACGGAATGGTCGAAACAAGGTGAAGTTGGAAGAAGAAAGTTAGCTCAGTTTACCCGCTATTTCACCATTATTTTAGGCTTCATTCAAGCTTTAGCCATGTCATATGGTTTCAACCGCTTTGCTGGTGGATTATTAATTAAGGATCCAGGCTTCGATACGTACCTTTTAATTGCGCTTGTTCTAACTGCAGGTACGGCTTTTCTTATGTGGTTAGGTGAGCAAATTACAGCTAATGGTGTTGGAAACGGCATTTCCATCATTATCTTCGCTGGTATCGTTGCCGGAATTCCACAAGCGGTGAACCAAATTTATGCACAGCAAATTGAAGGGGCAGGCGAACAATTATTTATGCGCATTGTTTTCTTAGCCCTGATTTTACTTGCTGTGATTGCCATTACTGTTGGAGTTATATTTGTCCAGCAAGCTTTACGTAAAATTCCGATTCAGTATGCGAAACGTTTAGTGAATCGCAACCCTGTTGGTGGTCAATCGACTCACCTTCCGTTAAAAGTTAACGCAGCAGGAGTTATTCCAGTCATCTTTGCGATTTCATTTATCATTACTCCACAAACGATTGCATCGTTTTTCGGACAAAATGAGGTTACAGACTTTATCCTGTATGTGTTTGACTACACCAAACCAGTTGGGATGATTCTTTACATTGCTTTAATTATTGCATTCACCTATTTCTATGCATTCATTCAGGTAAATCCGGAACAAATGGCGGAAAACTTGAAGAAGCAAGGTGGATATATTCCAGGTATCCGACCTGGTAAAAACACTCAAGAGTATTTAACTCGCGTGTTATATCGTTTAACGTTTGTAGGTTCGATTTTCTTAGCAGTCGTTTCCGTGCTTCCTGTTTTCTTTATTACATTTGCGAAATTACCACCAGCTGCTCAAATTGGTGGAACGAGCTTACTCATCGTTGTCGGGGTAGCTCTAGAAACAATGAAGCAATTGGAAGCACAGCTTGTGAAACGCCACTATAAAGGGTTCATTAAGTAATATCGGTTTTGGGAACAATTTATGTTCCTAAAACCTACTTTCAGACTGAGGGGGAATACGAGTGAATTTAGTATTAATGGGGCTTCCTGGTGCAGGAAAAGGCACCCAAGCTGAAAAAATCGTAGAAGAATACGGGATCCCTCATATTTCAACTGGTGATATGTTTCGTGCAGCTATTAAAGAGGGCACGGAGTTAGGATTAAAGGCAAAATCGTTCATGGATAAAGGTGAACTTGTCCCAGACGAAGTAACAATTGGCATCGTTCGTGAGCGCTTAAGCAAAGACGACTGTCAAAAAGGTTTCTTGCTTGACGGCTTTCCAAGAACGGTAGCACAAGCAGAAGCTTTAGAAAACATGTTACAAGAACTGAACAAATCGATTGATTATGTTCTTCACATCGACGTGGACAAAGAGATTTTAATGGAACGTCTAACAGGTCGTCGCATTTGTAAAGAATGTGGTGCTACGTACCATCTCGTATTTAATCCACCGACAAATGAAGGCATTTGCGATCGTTGTGGCGGTGAGCTTTATCAACGTGCAGATGATAATGAAGAAACTGTTCAAAACCGCTTAGACGTAAACATCAAGCAAATGCAACCATTGTTAGATTTCTATCAAGAAAAAGGTTATTTACGTACAATTAATGGTCAGCAAGAAATTGACAAAGTGTTTGCCGACGTTAACGAATTGCTTGGGGGATTAAAATAATGATCATTTGCAAAACCCCTCGAGAAATTGACATTATGCGCGAAGCAGGTCGGATTGTGGCCTTAACCCATAAGGAATTGCAAAAGTATATCCAACCGGGTATTACAACAAAAGAACTCGATGCAATTGCTGAGAAATTTATTCGACAACATGGTGCAATTCCTTCTTTTAAAGGGTATAATGGTTTTCGTGGCAGCATTTGTGCTTCTGTGAACAATGAACTTGTCCACGGAATTCCTGGAGATCGCGTATTGAAAGAGGGAGATATCATCTCCATTGATATCGGCGCAAAATACAACGGGTACCATGGCGATTCTGCTTGGACGTACCCAGTTGGTCAAATAGATGAAGAAACACAAAGACTACTTGAGGTGACCGAAGAATCCCTCTATCGTGGTCTGAAAGAAGCAAAACCGGGCGCGCGCCTTTCGAACATCTCCCATGCGATTCAAACGTATGTGGAAGCAAACGGCTTTTCAATTGTCCGTGAGTATGTTGGTCACGGAATTGGTCAAGACTTACATGAGGATCCACAAATTCCTCATTACGGTCCTCCAAATAAAGGACCACGTTTAAAGCCCGGAATGGTACTCGCTATTGAACCGATGGTGAATGCAGGAAGCCGTTATGTCCGTACACTTCCTGATAACTGGACTGTAGTAACGGTTGATGGAAAAATGTGTGCTCATTTTGAGCATACGGTAGCCATTACGGATGATGGTTACGAAATTTTAACCCAAGCCTAAGTGAAGGTGATATATTTGAACGAAGATCCACGTCCTCAAATAGGTCAATTTGTGTTGATCAAAAAAGGACGCGATGCTGGGCAATATGGTGTAGTCGTTGGTCATCTTGATGAACGGTTTGTTCTGATTGCCGATGGTGACAAACGAAAGTTTGATCGCCCGAAAAAGAAAAACATTCAACATCTTGAATGTATTGACTATGTTTCTCCTGAAGTTCAGAGCAGTATTCAAGAAACTGGGCGAGTCACTAATGGGAAGCTCAGATTTGCTTTAGCAAAGTTTTTGAATGAAGTCTTGGAAGATGTGAAGAAGGGAGACGAGTTCGATGGCGAAAGACGATGTTATCGAAGTGGAAGGTACAGTAGTTGAAACTTTGCCAAACGCTATGTTTAAGGTAGAATTAGAAAATGGTCATACAGTTCTTGCTCACGTATCTGGTAAAATCCGCATGCACTTTATTCGCATTTTACCAGGAGACAAAGTTACTGTTGAGCTTTCTCCGTATGATTTAACACGCGGAAGAATTACGTACCGTTATAAATAATATTAGCACTCCGTACTACTAAGGAGGTTAGAACAAGATGAAAGTAAGACCATCAGTAAAACCAATCTGCGAGAAATGTAAAGTTATTCGTAGAAAAGGTAAAGTAATGGTTATTTGTGAAAATCCTAAACACAAACAAAAACAAGGTTAATTTTGAAGGAGGTGCGTTTTTACAATGGCTCGTATTGCAGGTGTTGATATCCCACGTGACAAACGTGTTGTAATTTCTTTAACTTACATCTATGGTATTGGTCGTCCAACGGCAAAAAAAATCTTAGCTGAAGCAGGTGTATCTGAGGATACTCGTGTTCGTGATTTAACAGAAGAGGAACTTGGTAAAATCCGTGATATCGTTGACAAGCTTAAAGTAGAAGGTGACCTTCGTCGTGAAGTGTCTCTAAACATCAAGCGTCTAATGGAGATCGGATGCTATCGTGGTATTCGTCACCGTCGTGGTTTACCAGTACGCGGTCAAAATACGAAAAACAACGCTCGTACACGCAAAGGTCCTCGTAAGACTGTAGCGAACAAGAAAAAATAATCGGTAAAGGAGGTTGCTTAAAGAATGGCACGTAAAACAAACACTCGTAAGCGCCGTGTGAAAAAGAATATTGAAACAGGTATTGCACACATTCGTTCAACTTTCAACAATACAATCGTTACTATTACAGACGTTCATGGAAATGCGATTGCTTGGTCTAGTGCTGGTGCGCTTGGTTTCAAAGGTTCTCGTAAATCTACTCCATTCGCTGCGCAAATGGCAGCAGAAGCAGCAGCAAAAGCATCTATGGAGCATGGTATGAAGTCTCTTGAAGTAACTGTAAAAGGTCCTGGTGCAGGACGTGAAGCAGCAATTCGTGCGCTTCAAGCTGCTGGTCTTGAAGTTACTTCAATCAAAGACGTAACACCAGTTCCACACAATGGATGCCGTCCACCAAAACGTCGCCGTGTTTAATTTTTCTGTATAAAGATTCATATCCGTGGCGATAATGGGATATGATGGTAAACTTTATACAGAAGAAGTTTTAATCCAGTTGTTGTGCACAAACGGGAACGTAAACATGGGGGAATTTCGGTTAGGCGAAGCCTGAGAACGGTCTAGCCGGGGTTTCGACGTTTTGAAGGAGGGTAAATTTGAATGATCGAAATTGAAAAACCAAAAATTGAAACGGTTGAGATCAGCGATGATGCCACTTACGGGAAATTCGTCGTAGAACCACTTGAGCGTGGATATGGTACAACTTTGGGTAACTCCTTACGTCGTATCCTATTATCCTCACTCCCAGGTGCCGCTGTCACATCTATTCAAATAGATGGAGTACTGCATGAGTTCTCAACAATTGAAGGCGTCGTAGAAGATGTAACGTCTATTATTTTAAATATTAAAAAACTAGCATTAAAAATATATTCTGATGAAGAGAAGACGCTTGAAATTGATGTGCAGGGTGAAGGAGTTGTAACTGCTGCTGATATTACGCATGATAGCGATGTGGAAATTTTAAATCCTGATTTACACATTGCGACTCTTGCGTCAAATGGCCATTTACGTATGCGATTAACTGCGAAGCGAGGACGTGGCTACACTCCAGCAGATCAAAATAAACGAGAGGATCATCCGATCGGCGTTATCCCAATCGACTCCATTTTCACACCAGTCTCTCGAGTAAACTATCAAGTTGAAAATACTCGTGTAGGCCAAATGACCAACTATGATAAGCTATCATTAGACGTGTGGACAGATGGTAGCATCGGTCCAAAAGAAGCTGTTGCCTTAGGTGCGAAAATTTTAACAGAGCACTTAAACATCTTCGTTGGACTAACTGATGAAGCACAAAATGCTGAAATTATGGTCGAAAAAGAAGAAGACCAAAAAGAAAAAGTTCTTGAAATGACGATCGAAGAACTTGATCTTTCTGTACGTTCTTATAACTGCTTGAAGCGTGCTGGTATTAATACGGTTCAAGAATTAGCGAACAAAACAGAAGAAGATATGATGAAAGTACGTAACTTAGGACGTAAATCATTAGAGGAAGTTAAATCAAAACTAGAAGAACTTGGATTAAGCTTACGTAAAGAAGACTAATTATCTTTCCGCGTAAGGCCCGAAAAGTTCGTAACAATGATTTCAACAAAGGAGGGAACCTTCATGTCTTACAGAAAGTTAGGACGTACAAGCGCTCAACGTAAAGCGTTATTACGTGACTTAACAACTGACCTTATCATCAATGAGCGCATTGAAACGACTGAAGCTCGTGCGAAAGAATTACGCTCAGTTGTTGAAAAAATGATTACTCTTGGTAAACGTGGAGACCTACATGCTCGTCGTCAAGCAGCTGCTTTCATCCGTAAAGAAGTAGCAAACGAAGAGAATGGACAAGATGCACTTCAAAAATTATTTAGTGAAATCGCTCCACGCTACGCTGAGCGTCAAGGTGGTTACACTCGCATTATGAAACTTGGTCCACGCCGCGGTGACGGTGCGCCAATGGTTATCATTGAATTAGTGTAATGATACATCTTTAGATCAACAACAAGGGCGGGACAGTTATTTATAACTGATTCTATGCCCTTTTTCTCTATCGTCTTAAAAGTTAGAGCGTTATGATGAGCATGACTACATGACTCGTCTAGCTCCATGCACCTCTTTTCCGTCCCATACATTGGGAGTCGATGATAAGAAAAGTATACGCTTTTCTTAGAAAAGGGGTGCAGGCTTTTTTTATATGTACACCTTTTTTCAAGAGTGGAGTAGAGAAGAGAGGATTGAGTTGAGAGGAGGAACTTCAAGTGGAGAAGCTCATATCTGTAAAAAACGTTTATTTTCAATATCCCGGTCAAGAAGGCTATGCGTTAGAAAATGTTACGTTTGATGTTTTTGCCGGAGAGTGGGTAGCATTGGTCGGTCATAACGGTTCAGGTAAATCGACGTTAGCGAAAATGCTGAACGGCCTTCACTTTCCACAAAAAGGTTCGGTAGAAGTTTGTGGATATGAGTTGAATGAACAAAATATATGGGAAATAAGAAAACATATTGGGATGGTGTTTCAAAATCCAGATAATCAATTTGTTGGAACAACCGTAGAAGATGATGTGGCTTTTGGTTTGGAAAATCAGGGAATTCCCCGTGAAGAAATGGTCAATCGTGTAATAGAAGCACTTAAACATGTGAAAATGGAACAATTTCTTAATCAAGAGCCACACCATCTGTCAGGCGGACAAAAGCAGCGTGTTGCAATTGCAAGTGTTCTAGCATTACGCCCCTCTATCATTTTATTGGATGAAGCGACTTCCATGTTAGATCCAAAGGGAAGGGCAGAAGTGATTGAAACGGTAAAAACATTAAAAGAGCGCTATCAATTAACCGTCATTTCCATCACTCATGATTTAGAAGAAGCTGTAAAAGCGGATCGAGTAATTGTGATGAATGGTGGAAAAGTCTTTTCAGAAGGGGTACCAAAAGAGATTTTTGGGCTCGATGAACAATTAGTACAGTTAGGGTTGGATATTCCGTTTGCCGTGAAACTTAGAAAAGCGCTCCAAGAAAAAGGAATTTCTGTTTCATCACAATTGATGAACGAAGAAGAGTTGGTGAATGAGTTATGGACATTACATTGCAGCAAGTAGAGTATCGCTATCAAGTGGGAACACCGTTCGAACGACGAGCCATCTACGATATTGATTTGGACATCCCTCATGGAACGTATTTAGCGGTAATCGGGCATACAGGATCGGGCAAATCAACGCTCATTCAACATTTAAACGCCTTATTGCAACCGACAAAAGGAACGGTCACCATAGGAGATACGAACATTCAAGCAGGAAAAAAAGAACGCCAAATCCGTCAAGTTCGTCAAAAAGTCGGGATTGTGTTTCAGTTTCCTGAACACCAACTTTTTGAAGAAACCGTAGAAAAAGATATTTGTTTTGGCCCGATGAACTTTGGGGTATCGGAAGACGAAGCGAGGGAGCGAGCTCGAAAAGCTATTGAACTTGTTGGTTTATCGGAAGATTTGTTGTCTAAATCCCCTTTTGAGTTATCCGGTGGTCAAATGAGACGTGTGGCCATTGCTGGTGTGTTAGCAATGAAGCCGAACGTCCTCGTTCTTGATGAACCGACAGCTGGACTGGACCCAAAAGGTCGAAAAGACATTATGGACATGTTTTACCGGTTACATCAAGAGGAACGTTTGTCAATTGTTTTAGTCACTCATAGTATGGAGGATGCGGCGAAGTATGCCGATGAAATTATTATTATGCACAAGGGGACCATTCATAAGCGGGGAACTCCAACGGAAATCTTCCATTCGCCAGAAGAACTTCTCCAGCTTGGATTAGACGTACCTGATGTCGTTCGGTTCCAATATCAATTAGAGAAGAAGCTGGGAATCCAATTGAATACCCGGTGCCTATCCATCGAACAACTAGCGGAAGAAATTCAACGTTGGATGGGGGGGAACGGACGATGATGGACAAAATGATTTTTGGACGTTATGTACCTTCTGATTCGATTGTGCATCGGTTGGATCCTCGCTCGAAATTACTGTTTGTGTTTTTCTATATTGCCGTCGTTTTTTTAGCGAACAATGTTGTAACCTATGGTTTGTTAACATTCTATACGTTTTTGCTATTATTTTTATCTAATATACCGGTCAAATTCATTTTAAATGGGCTTAAGCCAATATTATGGTTAATTTTATTTACGTTTATTCTTCATTTGTTTTTTACAAAACAAGGGGAAGTTGTTTTTCAATGGGGCTGGTTAACGTTTTACGAAGAAGGAATCAGACAAGGGATCTTTATTTCATTACGATTTTTATTACTTATTCTCGTCACTTCTTTACTTACGTTAACCACGTCACCGATTTCCATCACGGATGGCTTAGAGAGCTTGTTAGGCTATTTCAAACGATGGAAATTTCCTGTTCATGAATTAGCATTAATGATGTCCATTTCTCTCCGGTTCATTCCAACGCTTATGCAAGAAACGGAAAAAATTATGAAAGCACAAGTCGCAAGAGGGGCGGATTTTACACACGGCTCGATCAAAGACCGATTGAAGGCCATAGTTCCATTGCTCATTCCCCTTTTCGTCAGTTCGTTTAAACGAGCGGAAGAGTTAGCCGTTGCGATGGAAGCACGCGGTTACCGAGGGGGAGAAGGACGGACCAAATATCGGCAATTACAGTGGAAATGGACAGATTCGGTAGCACTCATCACGTTAGCCATTTTAGCCTTCATTCTTTTTGTGTTACGGTCGTAATGGAGTGGACAATATGAATCGATACAAAGCCATTATATCCTATGACGGGTCCCGTTTTAGCGGGTATCAAATCCAACCAACTGGTCGAACGGTTCAAGGAGAATTAGAAAAGGCCCTTTCCACTCTCCATAAGGGCGAGCCTATTTCTGTTGTCGGCTCTGGTCGGACAGATGCTGGCGTCCATGCGAAAGGGCAAGTCATTCATTTTGATTCACCGCTTCCCATTCCTTTAGAAAAATGGCCAAAAGTATTAAACGGGCTCTTACCAACGGATATTGCTGTACAGTCCGTCCAACAAGTATCCATGGACTTCCATGCTCGTTTTTCTGCAATGGGAAAGGAATATCGTTATTTGGTGTATCAACAGAAAGAGCGTGACCCTTTTAAACACCATTACGAATATCATTATCCTTATCCTCTTAACCTCAATGCGATGGTCGAAGCAAGTACGTATTTAATCGGTACACACGATTTTACGAGCTTCTGTTCAGCGAAAACGGAAATCGAAGACAAAGTAAGAACGATCGAACAAATTCGCATTTGGGAAGAGGAAAAAGGATTGGTGTTTCAATTTATCGGTAACGGCTTTTTATATAATATGGTACGAATTATTGTTGGGACATTGCTCGAAGTAGGAAGTGGAAAAAAATACGCAAGTGATATTCCGAGAATTTTAGAAGGAAAAAATAGAGAGCTTGCCGGGAAGACCGCGCCAGCCTGTGGTTTATATTTATGGCAAGTGTTTTATGACAACTAATCCAGGTGTAACATTTTCTTGACATTGGCAACTGAAAGAGATATTATATCATATGGTATGTATTTAACCCCACGATAAGCCCCGGAACTTAATCGTGTTAAAAATAAATACAGGTGAAAAGGAATTTTTATTTTTAGGAGGGTAAATCATGCGTACTACGTATATGGCAAAAGCAAATGAAGTAGAGCGTAAATGGTACGTTGTAGACGCTGAAGGTAAAACTTTAGGTCGTCTTGCCAGCGAAGTAGCTGCAATCTTACGCGGTAAACATAAACCAACTTACACACCACACGTTGATACTGGTGACCATGTGATCATCATCAACGCTTCTAAAATCGAACTTACTGGTAAAAAATTAACAGACAAAATCTACTACCGTCATAGCCAACATCCAGGCGGTTTAAAAGCTCGTACAGCGCTTGAAATGCGTACAAACTATCCTGAGAAAATGTTAGAGCTTGCTATTAAAGGCATGCTTCCTAAAGGTTCTTTAGGACGTCAAATGTTCAAAAAATTACACGTTTATGCGGGTCCTGAACATCCACATCAAGCTCAAAAACCTGAAGTGTACGAACTACGCGGATAATTTTAAGAGGAGGGTATTATCTTGGCACAAGTTCAATACTATGGAACTGGTCGTCGCAAAAGCTCTGTAGCACGTGTTCGTTTAGTACCAGGCGACGGTCGTATCGTAATCAATGGTCGTGACGTAGAAAACTACATTCCATTCGAAGCATTACGTGAAGTAATTAAGCAACCACTTGTAATTACTGAAACTTTTGGCAACTACGATGTACTTGTAAACGTTAAAGGTGGCGGTTATTCTGGTCAAGCAGGTGCGATCCGTCACGGTATCGCTCGTGCGTTACTTCAAGCAGATCCTGAATATCGTCAACCACTAAAACGTGCTGGATTATTAACTCGTGACGCACGTATGAAAGAGCGTAAGAAATACGGTCTTAAAGGCGCTCGTCGTGCACCACAATTCTCCAAACGCTAATTTGTTTTGGATGCAAAACCTCTATCCGTTTCGGATGGAGGTTTTTTTGTGCCCAAAAATTGTGATTTTTTTCTTTGTATCACTTTCCTTACAGAGCAAACAATACGTGGTAAGGAGAGTGAATACAAATGGCAGTGATTAAGACGTTTTCTTATAAAAAAAGAGAAAAAGAATTACACCATGAACGGATGATTTTAAGAGAATTGTCTATTTCCATGCTACGGGATCGTATGCAGAAATATTTTCGACCATTTTATTTCGAATGTGGACGGCGTTTAGCTCCACAGCTCGAAGAAGGATGTTATGATATGGCCATTGAAGCGTATTTACTTGGTGCGAAATATAGTCGCTTTGGGTATTATGGAGAGTCGGTCACACAAGTTCGTCATCGCTGTCGCGGAGAGTTAAAAGACATCATCGATACGTTGTATAATGATTGGCTTTATTGGGGTATCCGGGATCATGAATCGCTTGCTTCCGAATCCATCTACTATGCTTGTGAACAGTACATTGACTCGTGGTGGACGGAAGGTTTTTTAAAAGCCACACGGAGAAGAAAGCTCCGTCTGAAATAGATGTTACAGTTCTATTTCCTTCCCTTGTCCCATACAGTGGATATAGAGAAAAGGGAAGGGATGGAAATTACGCATGAATAAAAAAGTGAAATGGTTCCTCTTTGGCGTAGGAATTCTCCTTTTCATGTATCTATTAAAGTACCAATTTTTAAATTCGCAATCGTTTGAGTCATGGAACTTGCCGTTGTCAGGAAAAATTATTTACTTAGATCCTGGACATGGGGGACCAGACGGTGGAGCGGGGGATGAAGAGGTGCTTGAAAAGGATATTGCGCTATCAGTTGCGCTAAAGCTGAGGGATTATTTACAAGAACAAGGTGCCTTGGTGCTTTTAACAAGAGAAACAGATACGGATTTAGCCGATGAGGAGACAAGAGGGTATAGTCGACGAAAGGTGGAAGATCTTCAAAAAAGGCTACAGTTAATTAACGAATCCGATGCCTCTTTATATTTAAGTATCCATTTAAACGCCATTCCTTCCTCAAGGTGGAGTGGGGCGCAAACATTTTATTATCCCCGGTATAAAGAAAATAGACGGATTGCTACGTTTATCCAAGAAGAATTGCGGGTAAGCCTTGAAAATACAGATCGCTTAGCGAAAGTCATTAATAACGTTTACTTAATAAAAAACGCCAAAAAACCTGGAGCACTTGTAGAAATCGGTTTTCTTTCCAATCCAGAAGAAAAGAGGAATTTAATGAACGATCGTTATCAAGATAAAGTAGCTGAAGCCATTTATCGAGGGGTTCTTCGCTATTTTACGAATGAGCCGGAGCTGGAAGAATAGCTCCTTTTTTGTTTGTCGTTTTGCAACATTTTTCAAATAATTCGCGCGTCTCTTTTTGGGCGATCGTCAATATGTGATATACTGATGAAAAGAAAGAAAAGTTTACATAGGGAGAAAGGGTGTTTTTCGTGCTTACGAAACAAGATGTCATTCAACTTTTAGGTGAATTAAAAGATCCTTTTTTACATAAACCGTTAAAAGAAACGAATGGAATACTTGAAGTCGCTATTAAAGAAGAGAAAAAACATGTTAGCGTCAAAGTAGCTATCGCGAAAACGGGGACAGGTGAGCAGCTTCAATTACAATCGCAAATTGTGGAAACGCTTAAAAAAGCGGGGGCAGAAACGGTTGGTATCCGCTTTGCTGATCTACCAAAAGAGGAATTAGAAAAACATCGTTATTCCAGTGAACCAAAAGGTCAAGGACTCCTCTCACCGAGTAGGCAAACGACATTTATTGCGATTGCTAGTGGAAAAGGGGGCGTCGGAAAATCTACCGTCTCCTGTAACCTGGCAGTAGCATTAGCAAGACTCGGGAAAAAAGTTGGCCTTATTGATGCGGACATCTACGGATTCAGTGTTCCTGATATGATGGGAATTACAAAGCGACCACAAGTTCGTGGAGACATGATTATTCCAGTGGAGCGCTTTGGTGTTAAAGTCATTTCGATGGGATTCTTTGTGGAAGATAATGCACCGGTCATTTGGCGTGGACCAATGTTAGGAAAAATGCTAAACAACTTCTTCAGCCAAGTGGAGTGGGGAGACTTAGATTATTTATTATTAGACTTACCTCCTGGAACAGGGGATGTTGCATTAGATGTTCACACGATGCTCCCGCACTGTAAAGAAATTATTGTAACGACGCCACATCCAACAGCGGCGTTTGTAGCGGCACGAGCTGGCGCTATGGCGTTACGTACCGAACATGAAGTATTAGGTGTTATTGAAAACATGTCTTACTTTGAAAGTAAAGTAACTGGTGAAAAAGAATATGTCTTCGGTCGCGGCGGTGGCCAAAAATTAGCGGAAGAACTACAAACCGAACTACTTGGCCAGTTACCTTTACAACAGCCGGATTGGCCTGATAACGAGGAAGACTTTGCACCGTCGATTTATGGAGAAGATCATCCACTTGGAAAGATTTATTTAGACATCGCGAAAAAAGTGAGCGGTTTGTTAATGAAATAAATCTAAAAAATCAGACCGGATTTATCGGTCTGATTTTTTATGCAGACGCTCCACCGCCTTGTCCTTGCCCTTTATCTTCTCCTTCACCACCACCTTCTTGTCCCCCACCTTCTTTACCTTCTTCTTTTTTCTCTCCCCCTTCTTGGCCTGCTTGTTTTAACACATCTTGAAGTTTAGACTTGAATAAAGGACTTTCAAATGTTTCGATAATAACGGTTTGTAAATGTTCTCGATACTCTTTACTTTTCAGCACTTCATTGTACTCTTTTTGCATTTCAGGATCTTTCAAAATATCCATCATCATCCCTTGATATTCTGGGTCTTTCATAAGTTCCTTTAATAGCTTTTCGTTTTCTTTTTTCATGCTTTTGGCAACCGTTTCAGCAAATTTTGGATCTTCAAAAGACTTTTTCCAAAATTCGACCCCTTTTTCAGATGTTAAGGTTTTTTGAATCGAATCTGAAACAACTTGCTGATCCATGACTAGCTCTTCCTTCATTTTTTCATCAGAAATGACTTGTTGAATTGCTTTCTTTCCTTCATCCGTTTTCAATATATCAACTACCATTTTTTTTGTTTCGTCATAATCCATTTGACCGCCACCGGACTCTTTTCCACCGTTACAAGCGGTTAAAAAAAGTACGGGTATGAGGAGCAAATAGGTCCACTTTTTCATCTTAAAGCTCCTTTCCATTAAACAACTTCTTACTGTTAATATGAGAACTTTGTGAAAAAATATGCGTTCCTTCGCCTTGTCCTAGATTTTTCAAGATTTGGTTGGTAAAATCGAAAGAGTGAATGACATTGACATAATGGAGGAGTCAACGGTGACGATTCGAAATTGGATAAAATTTTTCTTTTCTACATTGTTAGTTGGAGGTTTCGTTTCCGGAATCTTAGGGTTTGTGATTCGCTGGGATGAATTTTCGCCTTATTTTACAAATGGTGAGATCGGGGCAATCCTCTCCACCTTTATTTGGTTAATGGGAGTTGGCTTTACGTTTAGCGTTATTAGTCAAATGGGCTTTTTTGCTTATTTAACCGTTCATCGATTTGGGTTAGGGATTTTCCGAACGATCTCCTTATGGAACGGTGTCCAATGGGTCCTTATTTGTATCGTTTTGTTTGACCTCGTATACTTCCGTTTCCAAGCCTTTGCTGATGAAGGGGAAAGTCTGGTTCCTTACTTATTATTGGCAGGATTCATTCTTTTATTTGGTGCGGTAATCGCGTATTTTAAAGCAAAGCAAACTAATAAACAAACGTTTGTTTCAGCCTTATTTTTTATGGTCGTTGTAACAGTAGTCGAATGGCTACCTGTTCTAACGACGAATGAACAAAGTTGGCTTTACTTAATGCTATTTACATTATTAGCTTGTAACGCTTATCAATTATTAATGCTCCCAAAATACAACACGAAGAAGGCGTAAACAAAAAAGGCGTCCCATTTTTATAGGGGACACCTTTTGTTTTACCTCTTTTTATCGAATTAATGTGGTTTTTGCTTTTCCGCTCGCAATCATTTCCGAAACGGTTTGTAGCTCTCCTTTCTTTTTCGTCATTTGAATGATAGAAGGGAGCGCTTGAGCGGTTTGTTTGGCGGAATCAGAAGCATGGAGTAGAATAATATCTCCCTTTTTAGCGACAGAGACGTTTTTGATAATTTGTTCTACTCCTGGATTTTTCCAGTCATGTGAGTTCACGCTCCAGTGAACGAGAGTATAGCCAAGACGTTCAGCAATTTGAATCACTCGTTCATCGAAATGACCTGTAGGCGTGCGGAGTAATTTGATATTTTTGACGTTTAGTTTTTTAAATACTTCTTGCGCCATTAAAATGTCTCGACGCACTTCCGAATCGTCTAAATCGGTATAATCTTTGTACGTATAACCGAGTAATCCAATTTCGTACCCTTGCTTCACGATTTGCTCAACTAGTTCAGGATGTCTTTCAGCCCATTCTCCGGATAAAAAAAACGTTGCTTTTTTAACGTTCTGCTTCTTTAATAACTCTAAAATAGGAGCGGCCTTTTCATCCCCCCAGCCGATATTAAACGTAAGCGCAATACCTTTTTCTCCTTTATAAATGGCTCTTGGTCCTTCTTTTGTCGAAAAAACAGACAGGTAGCTTAAGCTTTCGGAAAAAAGGAACAGGGCCGTAAAGAATGAAATAATGACGATTAACAGTCCTTGTTTTATTTTTTTGCCACTGACAATATAAAATCCATTCATTCTTGTTTGATCACCTCTTAGACAAGTCCTTGTCACCATTGTATGAAGGCAGATAGGATTTATGTCTTAACATTTTTGTTAAACAACTTCATAATTTTAGACATGTTGGAAAAAACTACAGAAAACAAATAAATAAGGATGTGGAAAAATGCTTGGGATGTTGTTACATGAACATGAGAGGCAAGAGATACTATATTTGCTGAAACGAGAAATGGATGAAATATTATTTGATCTAGAAGATGAACGAATTGATCATGTTGTAAAGAGAGCAATGAAAGAAAGGTACCATATATTATTTACGATATTTAAAAGAGTTGCACCGCATTACGAGTGTTTAAAATATATGCAAATGAAAAGAAAAGCAGAGTGGTAAAAAGGATAAAATTTTTTAAAAAAGTGTTGACGTTTAAGTCGAATGGTAGTATATTATTAAACGTCGCTGCTGAACGACAAATGATCAGCACGATAAATAAAAAAGTGGTTGACACAAAGTCGACCTGGTGTTATTATAAGAAAGTCGCTGTTAAAAAGTAATGATGATTGATCCTTGAAAACTAAACAAAACGAAGCGTCAATGTCAATGAATTTGAGTCTTAT
>NZ_JBCNBW010000017.1:0-37649 GCF_050478865.1 Aeribacillus pallidus
CTTGAGTATAGACAGGATAACCGTTAAATGTTGCCGGTTTCCCAGCCGCTAAAGATGGCTGCCATAAATATTGGCCATATCCGTCTTTCAACAGACGAAGTGCCAGCTCTGTTTGTGAGTTAACCACATAAGCCGCATTTCTACGGTATTGCGCTTTGACTTGATAAGGCAATTTAATAAAATCGTCGGCTGTTACAGCACCAGGTTGGCCAGCATCAAAAGTGCCAACTGTAGAGTTTAAAATCCCCTCCGGCTGACCGTTTGCATGACCTGTACCAACAAACATCGCAGTATCCTCTGCTTCAGCAAACGCGCGAGCATATGAGGAAGATAGATATGTTTGTAAGTTTACATCGCTATCTTCCAATTCATCTTCACCGATTGTAGTCCATCCGAATACGTCTTCAACGTAGATGTATTCTTCATCCGGAGTTAGATCGCTTTCACCTTGCGCCCAAGTAGAACCAAGACCAGTCTCCAATTTACCCCATACAACAGTTACTTCATCCATTGAACGTCTACGTTGACGGTTTGTGTTGATGTTTCGTACTTGCGCTAATTGACGAGCAATCGTAATCTTTGGCAATTCGCGAACGATTTCGTTATCAAGCGCTTCCGGAACTAAAATCTCACCAGCAGTATCTTGTACAAGCGCTTTTCTTTCCTCCGGAGTCATGCCAGCTTTACCTTCACGAATGAATTTAAAGAAGGCTTTCTTTTGTTCCGGAGTCATGCCTTTTTGTTCGCCACCTTCGCCCGTAGCAATGGCCGGACGGTTTGCCTTTGTTTCAATTTCATCTATGCGAGTTTTTAACTCGTCCATTTTTTGATTCAATTTATCAATCATGTTTTTTGTTTCTTGAGTGGCTTCGCCAAATTTATTTTTTTCTTCATGGAAAGCATCTCGCGCTTTTTTGAATTCCTCGACAACTCCACCTAGCTGTTCTTGTAATTGTTTCAAATCCATTTTTCTTAACTCCTTTCATTATTTGTTTATTTAGTGCGGCTTTTCTTTCCCAGGAGTGGTCGAACCGGCTCCTTTTGGAACAGAAAAGTGCAAGAAAAAAACGCCCTAAACAGGCGTTGAAAACTTAATTTCTTTGATCATTTTCAGAATTTCTTCCGCATGTTTCGCTTCGTCTTTTTCCTTTCCTTTTTCGCTTTCATCAGCCGCGTCTAAAAGCTCTTGTAAGGCTTTAATGGCCTGTTCAACCAACGCGCGGTTTTTACCGCTTAACACCTTACCAGCTTTTAATTCCTGGTTAAATTGATAAAGCATAGAACTCAAACGGTTATTACTTTTGGCCGCGGTGATTAAGGCTTGATCATTTGCTGCGAAAGTTACAGGAGAAAACTCGTATAATTTAACCTCTTTGATACGACGAACACCCTTCTCGGTGTCCCATTCGTCTTTTACAGTAGAGAAACCGATGGACAATTCATCGATAACACCATCTTTAATAAGCGTCATGGCGCGTTTTCCTTCTTCCGTTTGCGAAATTTTCGCTTTAACGAAAAGACCATGATTATCCTCTTCAAGATGAATCGCCTTTCCAATAGGCATCCATGGGTCGTGTTGCCACAAAACCTTTACTTTGTGACCGCGCTCCTGGATGGTCTTTGTAAATGCCCCGGGTTCCATCACATCACCATAGGCATCAACATTTCGGAAAACGGATGCGTACCCTTCAAAGGTGTTGTCGTCGGTTGACTTGACCTCAAAATTAAACGACTTAATTTCACGTTCCATCTTTTGCCCCCCCGTTAGCCAATGCAATTTTAAAAACCAGGAACATCACTAACGGATATTGATACCATTTAAAATCTATTTTTTCTCGCGCGATCTTCCAAACAAGTTTTAAACGGTACCAAAAAGAAAGCTTTATCCGATAAGTAAAAGGCTTCCCTTCGACCGGTATCACTTTCACCCCTCTAGGCGCTTTCAAACGGACCACCTCACAAGGATTTTATTATTATTCCTAATAAAAAACCTAATATTAAAAATAACAAAAACATTAATGTTTTATTTAACAGTGTGATACACCTCTGTACAGCGACACTGAATGACTTCCTCTGCCGGTCCGTTCGGATCGCCAGGGAACATCAAAGAATGGCCGCCTACCTCGTATGGTTCATCCAATGGTCGACGTTGACCGTCTGCTTTATTATGAGATTTCCGGGTACGTTTATCAGCTGTCGCCACCCATTCTTTCTCGAGGTTTAAGCCGGTCTGTTTCGCGGCAAATCGACTGCCGGCATTAGATGCGCTGATGACTTCTGTTCGAGCAATCACCATCGACCGGTTCGGAATAATTTGTTCAAGATATAAATATTCAATTTGATCGCGAATTTCCGGCACTGTTAACTTCTGGCTAAATCCAGTGTTAACAATAGCTTTAATTAAATTTTTAGTATTATCGTTAATATTAACTACTTTGTTAGCAACGGTTGTCGAAATAAAATCCTGAACCGCTTGGTTGAATACATCGAAACCATCATCGTATTTTTTCTCCAAGTTACCGGCCGACTTTCCCTCGGTTAGATATTTATAGACTTCCTGTCCAAACGCATCCATCACCGCGATATAAGACGCTGTCAACGTTTTATGCCATTCTCCAATGTTATCATCCAGGTATTGTTCAACCTGGACGATTCCACCTTCATCGAATGCCTTTAAAACCCCTTCTTTCTCTTTTTCGAATCGCTTTTTGATTTGCTTCCCCACAGCGCCATAAAATCCTATTCGTTTTCGATCGAAGGTACGCCAATACTGCTTTTTTTGAATTGAACTCTGCAAATTTAATCCGCTTTTTAATTCCAGGTGTTTTAAATTCTCGTTTTGTTCCGGATCGGTTTCATCTTCCGGAGATTGCTCAGCCGGAATTAATGAACTCCAATCGGGTGCATCCGGACCTTCCGGTAAAACGTTTGTTGGCACATATCGAACATTTCCACCTTCGATTTCTTCATATCCCATCTCTCGACGCGCTTCGTTCACCATCAAAATGCCTCTATCTACCGCGCGAATTACCCGATCCCATACTTTATCTCGCTCTTCTTGGAGAGCATCAATACCGTCTTTGTCGATATCCAGATATAAATTTTCACCAAACTTTTTAACCAAGGTGCTATTCAATCGATCTCGGATTTTAATAAGGATCGGGATAACTGTTTCTTGATAAAACGCCTTGCGAGCTTCCTGGTAGTTAGAATAAGTCGCATGTTCCATATCGCCGACAATTTCTGGTGGAACGCCGAATGCCGCGCAAATTTCAAGCCGGCTCATTTTCTTGGATTCTATGAAATCCATATCCTTTGGAGATAAAGACATCTCTTTCCAATCCAGGCCGCCTTCAAGTAACATCGGTTTTCCAGCATTGCTAGATCCCGAATATTGCTCGCGTATTTGTTCTTTTAACCGTTTATATTGTTCATCTCCCAGGGTGTTATCTGTAATCATAGCCCCCGATGGACGCGCTCCATTTTGGAACATCGACGCGTTCCATTTATTCGCGAAGTTATCTGCATCAATCCCTCTCGCCGCTACTTGGATTGGAGATAGCCCATAAAAATCATTTAACGCCGAAAACAGCTTAAAATGCGTTACGACATCAGCCGGAAATTCTTGTTTTAATCCATCGTCGATTTTATATTCATAACCAGCCACTAAATCAACAGGATCTGCTATGATTTTTACCCGGTCCGGTCGCAATACCCATAATTCCTTTGGTGGTCCAACTTTTGGTCCTGCATGTTGTAAATAAGCGTTTCCGGCCAACAATTGAAAAGCGATGATATGCTCCATCAAATCCTGCCTGGACATTAATGGGTTCGGTTTGTCCAACAGGTTGAGCAAATCATGCTGTTCAATTTCTTTTCTTTCCCCATTCCTTAATTTTTGATATAGAATCCAAGGAACGGACGCTCCAGCTTCCGCAACCGCCATGATACATCGATAAACCCAAATATTTCGTTCAAATCCTTCACGCGCCAGGTTCGCAAAATCGGTTGGTGTCCATACCGGCTCGCCGATGAACCAGGCTGCTATTAAACGATTAATCTCTGACGCTTTTCTTTGAAGGATGGGTGGAATGAAATCACGCCACTTGATCCCCAAGACTTCTCACCACCTTTACAAAGACCGAATACCAGGACGAGGTTTATTATTAAAACGGTTGATAGCCTGCGTGAATGCGTCAACCTGGTCATCGTTTGCTCCATTAGGGAACGAAGCGCATTCTTCAACGAAATCATGAACCCATGGCGCTAATTCCGGTGATGGAAGGTAGATATTCCCGGCCTCCGCGTCAGCAGATGCCGATGCGGCCCTTGCCACCTTTCCTCCATCCGGGTTCACTGCAATAATGCCAGGAATTTCGTTTTTTAACGTTTGAATGACCGCTGTACCGTTTGCTTTATCCTCGATTAACTTCGCATATGCTGAAGGATAACGCGCAGTTAAATTTCTAATAGATTGGACCGTAGTCGGGAAATTCATTTGACCTCGAATCTGATCGATTAAATATTTATCAGCGCCGATGCGGCCCCAAACTTGGCCGACCACATAGTCGCTGTCTTTGTTGTCTTTAAACGCACAATCCCAGGATTGGATAATTTCATCAAACTTACTAGGTAGCGTCCGGTAGTATTTCCACCAGGATCGTTTGAACATGGAACCTTCAGCTGGCGAAGGTCTTTGTTGATAGAGCGCCGACCACGTCCGAGAACCAACAGAGTGCTTTGTATCCTCGGCCCATTTTTGATCAAATCCATACTCTGGCCAAAGCGTCTCGCCGATTTTACGACCTAACGGATCGTTTTCACTTTCACACACAGCCGGCAGTGATAAGACCTCCCATTTTTCCGGTTCATGTTTTAACAAACGTCCAGCCAGGTCATCTTCATGCCAGCGCGTTAAAATTAAAATAACCGCGCCTCCAGGCTGCAAACGAGTACGAAGGGTGTCCTTCCATTCGTTCCAAACCATCTCGCGGTAAGTTTCCGAATCTGCCTCTTTCCGGTTTTTGATCGGGTCGTCAATAATTAAAAGATCGGCACCTTGACCGGTGATACCACCACCAATACCGACCGAAATCATGCCGCCTCGATGACCTTCGATATCCCAATTCGTAACCGAATTATTGTCGCGAGCGAGCTTAATCCCGAATAATTTCTCTCCGAATTCCGCGATTTTGTTCCGGTTGGCCTTCCCAAACTTACGAGCCAAGGAATCACCATAAGAAACCTCAATGACTCGACGCTCCGGATTCCGGCCAATAAACCAGGATGGAAAGGTCTCCGTTACGGTCATGGACTTGGAATGACGAGGTGGCATAAAAATCATTAATCGCTTTAATTCTCCACGCTCGATACGTTCTAGGTATTTACAAACCAGGTCCGAATGACGCGAAGGAATATATTGGCCATAATGCACATATTCGAGATAAACCGAATAGTCCTCTTTGGCCAATTCAACTTCGATATCATCCAGGTTGTTCATCAGAGCGTTTAAGAGCATTTCTTCTTCGGAGTAATTGTTTTGCCAGCTCTTTTGATTCCGGGTCATTAAGGATGTTGTGAGTGATGGAGATGTCGTATTCTTCACGTTTTGTCACCTGCCCCGAATGATTGAGGTCAGCCGACAACTTCTCCTTTCTTCCCCATTTATCCGGGAATTTTCGTTCAAGCCTCCATGCCGCTGCCTTCCAATCAGAGGTCGCCGCATTCGCAATAATCATCACATCGCGAACCTCGGCCTCGGCTAATGCTTTTTCGATTGCATCATGAAACGCCTTATACTTGCCACTTTTAGCCCTTGCGCCTTGTTTTAACCAACGATAAAGGGTATCCTTCGAAATCCCGGCATAAGCCGCTGCAGTTTCCATGTAATTCCCTGCCCGGACCGCATCAATGATCTTCTTTTGAATTTCCGGTGTTAACTTTGAAGGTCTACCAGCCATTAAGACAATCTCACCGCCTTTTGTCCGGTGAATTCCTCCCATCGCTTAATGATGACATCCGCATAGACCGGATCGTATTCCATCGTGAAGCATGTACGCCCTGTTTGTTCACAAGCGATTAAGGTCGAACCAGAACCGCCAAATGGGTCAAATACAATTTCTCCTGGCTTGCTGGAGTTTTGAATCGCTCGCGCGCAAAGAGCGATCGGCTTCATGGTCGGATGGTCCGCGTTTTTCTTCGGCTTTTCGATGCGCCAGGTCGTACTATCCGAATCATCGTCAGAAAAGACAATTTCATAGCCTGGAACTTTCACCACAATAGACTTGATACCATTAGAGAACGTTAACAAGACATGATCTTTTTCTTTTTGAACCACCAGGTCGGCATCTTCCTCGATAACGGTGTCCTGTTTCCGGCCACCATACCAAGCATGAGCCGCGCCAGGTTTCCAGCCATAGAGAATCGGTTCATGCTTCCAATGGTAATCCTGCCGGCCGAGGACCAGGCTATTTTTTACCCAAATTAAGCATTGTTTAAGAAGGAAACCGGCATCTTTGAACGCCTTTCTAAAATTCAAACCCTCTGAATCCGCATGACAAACATAAATCGGTCCGCCATCTTTCAACACCGTATACATGGCGACATACGCATCATACAGAAATTGATAAAACGCCGAATCTTCCATGTTGTCGTTTTTGATTTTCTTCCCATTGCTGCCTTCATAATCGACGTTATAAGGTGGATCGGTGAAAATCATATCCGCTTGTTTGTTTCCCATTAGCTTTAGAACATCATCGATATTGGTCGAGTCGCCGCACATAAGCCGATGCCTTCCAAGTAACCATATATCTCCAGGCTTTGAAATCGGCTCTTCAATTTCCTCGACCGCCTGATCCGGGTCGAAATTGTCCTCTTTGACCTCGGTCTCTTCTTCTACATAAAACTGAGTCATGAGGTCTTCGATTTCATCCTCATCGAAACCGGTGAGCGTTACGTCGAAAGCCCCGGTATCCAACTCTTCCAATAATTCTTTGAGTTTGAAGTTATCCCAATCGCCCTCAATCTTGTTAAGAGCAACATTAAGCGCCTTCTCTTTATCAGAATCAAGATCCACCACCGAAACCGGAACCTCAGTCCATCCAAGGTCTTTAAGAACTTTTAAGCGCTGGTGACCACCGACAACATAACCGGTCCTTTCGTTAAACACAATCGGCTCAACCAGGCCGAAAGTTTGAATGGACCGTTTCAATTTTTCGTAATCCGGATCACCAGGCTGCAAATCCAGCCGAGGATTGTACGGTGCCGGCACCAGGTCCTCGATTTTTTTATTTTCAATGCGAATGTTCATAAAAACATTAACACCTCTGATAACATTAAAATTAATATTAATAATTCCAAAAATTTAACCGCCTGGATTAACTCCAGACGGTTAAAGATTAGGGAAATCACGCAAAGGGAAAAGGGTTGAATCAGTATCAAGGTGTGGTGTTGCTTATTAGCATAATATCACTTATTTTTATGAAAAAAATGCAAGAAATCTGCAAGAAAACTGCAAAAAAATAACCCCGGTTATTACCAGGATTATTAGAAATCGATTTCGCCTTTTTTTACTTTTTCAATAGTGATTTCCATTTCAGCGAACAATTCTTTTTGTCTTTGAGGGATCGGTGTGTTTTGAATTAGGTTGTAATAGAATTCTTGAACTTTCTTGATTTTTTCTTCTAAAGTTTTCGTTTGATTTTTCATTTAATCATTCCCCTTTCGCTTTATTCTTTTTGAATAACTTTTGTTGTCTGTATATTAACATGATGTTTAATAATTTCAAGTATTTTTTTATTATCTTTTTTATTAATATTAACATTAACATTAAAAAGGGTCCGGATTCCCGGACCTACCTACCGTAACACTTCCACTTGTTCAATTCACGTTGAAGTATTTCTTTTTCTTTCCGATGCTTTTGTTCGACCAGGAACATGGCCTGGTTTAACTCTTCGATCTCAAGCTCCAGGCTTTTCACTTTTTCCTTCAACTTCCGATTTTCCTCTTGCAACTGACGAATCAAACCTTCAGACGGTTGCATTTTTCCCTCCTACAAATTTTCCAGGATTCCCGAAAGACTGATGGATAATTTATGCAAAACGTTCTCGCGGATATTAAAGACAGATCGTTCACTACAATTCATGTTATACGCCACGACTTTAATGCTTTTGTTTTCGAAATAACGAAGGGTAACAAATTGTTTCTCTTCTTCAGACAATACCTCAAGGGATGATTCAATAGACGAAACAATAATCTCGTACTCTTGAATTTTTTCGTAAATATCGAGCGCCCTCTTGGATTCAATACGATCGATCGCATATTTCTCTGTTTTGGATTGAATGACAAATGAACCCGTCGAACCTTCTTGAATTTCATAATTCGCCGTTATTCCCGGCATTATATAATCTAGTTGTTTTTTTAGGTTTTTGATCCCCGATTTGTAGTAGTGGTAATGTCGCAATAGGTTTTCAACCGCGATCATTTGACGTTTTGTTTTTCTCTTAATAGCCATCACACTAACACCCACCTTTAATAGTTTTGTATAACGCCGGGAAAACGGAATTATTTCACCATTCTACGCATTCGAGCGTATTGTTCAAGCAATTTAGAATGAGCCACCCTAGAGAACCGTTCCACAAAACGTTCCTGACGCTTTGGTCCGAATCCAAACTCTTTATGAAGGGTTTCTTTTGCGATTTCTTCCCAAACATCCAATGCTTTATTAATCTCGCGTTGACATTGAGCCAATGTGATGCGTTTATCCCTAGACATAAACAACACCTCACCTCAAAACTTCCGGATTATACGGTTTAAATTTCTTCTCCCCAGGCTTGCAAATTTCTAAAGATACGACCATATCAACCGAACATCCGACTCTAGCCAACTTTTCGCGAACTTCTTCTTTTCTTTTGGCCCACATTGTATAGCCCTTTTCCTTGCCAAATTCGGAGTATTTCACGCGCACGAACATCAACATCCTCCTCGGATATATACTCCTTCCGGACCACTTCACGCTGCCATTCCAACTGTTTCATGTTCATCATCCCCTCACCTTTGGAATTTTTTCGCCGCCTTGATGTTTGCAATCCGGACCAAAACGACTTTGGCATCTTTTAAAGAGAGGACAACGTGTCCAACAGAGCATCAACGCGTCCTCTTTTTTCATCCACTCCGGCCGCTCATCACGAATGACCACTTCAACGCCGTGCATTAGTCATCAACTTCTTCGTAGATGTCCACTTCAATATCAAGGTCCGGATTTTCACTTTCAAGCAGATCGCCAAGCATTTCCTCAACATCTTCTTCGCTTCGCATTTCGCCTTTGTATTGAATTTCTAACGGTTTAACACAACCTCCAAGGATCGCCATAGCACCTAAAACCACAAGAGCTTTTTTAAACAAACTTATTCGCATCCTTCATTCCCCCTTAATACATCTCAAATAATCTAAAGGAATCCCCCGGCTTGATTTCACTAGGTCGCAATTTTCAACAAACCAGGAATAAGGGATTGACTTCCGGCCGCCATTTTCTGCCGCTTTCCACCATTTCTCTATCTCCCGGAACGGAACCATAAACACCTCTTGATGTTTCGCGAATTCTACCAAGAAAAAGGTGATCGCCCCTTGATCAAGCCAGGATCGTAAAAATCGCATTTGATGATCGTGGATATTATCGAGAGGGAACCGAGTACGTTCCCTCGTCGATTTCGCATCAAAGGCAATCATCCGGCCATGAGAAACCCCAATGAAGTCTACCATTCCCTTCTTTTCCGGGAACGCGCTAATGATTCGCTTTCCTTGCCGTATTACTTTCCAAGGTGTCGGAACTTTTTCGATATGGGCTATGCCCTTCATGAGATAACACCGGTTTGTGTATTCAACCAAGTGTTCGAAGGACATGCCCCGGTTTGCATAACTCACTAACATCAAACCACCATCCACAAATAGGCCAGGAAATTAATAATTGCTAGTAGTGAAAAGAAGAATGATATGCCATTTCGCCCTTTAAACAAGGCAATCGCCGCAACAATCGTTAATATTATTGATAAGAACAATAACATTAATATTAACACCTCTTTTAATATTAAAATTAACAACTACTAGCTTTCTTTTTAGGTGGCATTTCCATAAGCACCACATAACGCGTCCGGCTTGAAAACCCAACGAACTTTGGTCGCTGTCGATGATATTCATATCCCCATTCCTTCATTGCTACACTTTCCTCTCGAATCGGACAAACACAACGCCAACCTTGCTTCTCTAATCTTTGGACCTTTCTCACTAGTTGAAGTTTGGTCGGTGCATAAAAGAATTTACGGACATATTCGTTTCTCCAAGCCATCGCGATCACACCTCGTATTTTTGAATGAGTTGAAATCCTTTGGAACGATAGAAAAAGAACTCTCGAATGGTTTTCACACGAACCTCACGTCCATCCGGATGGCGTAAACAGAACCATAGCTCTTTTTTCTTCTTACGTCCCATTTCAATACCCCTCCGCTTGACGTTTTAGGTTGATTTGGTGTTTTTCCTTATAGGCCGCTTCAACCTCGTCCCAGCTGAACCCTAGCATTTCAGCAAGCCCCAAATAGGCATTAAACGCCAGGTACCAATGCATAGGACCTTCCATCACGAATATGTGACGTTTGATGATTTTAAACTGCTTGCGAATATCGCCTGATACAAAAGGGATTGGTTGGAAATCCTTCGGAATATCGAAATCGTTCCCCAGGCTTAAAAAGAAATGCAATCCATCGACAAATTCTTCTAGGCATGGGTTGTAATATTCTCGGTCCTCTTCAAACATGGCCGGAACCCGTACCGCCTTCATGCGCGGTTTTTGGTCCTGGCTCCAATATTTGAAGTATCGAACCTCGTTTTGTAACTCTGCGATTTCCACATCGAGCGCATCAATTTTCAAATCCGTTAAATCTGTTGTTTCCGGTATCCCCCGGCGGCGCAGGATTTCTTTATCCAGCACCGCTTGCATATCAAACAAATGGGCCAAATTGATAGTCTTATTCTCTATCATTCCGTTTCACCTTCCATCGCTTTTTTATAGCGTCCGAAAATTCAAATCCTCCAAAAGTTTTATCGACTTTCTTCTTTGGACATTTGGTGGTAAATTTCAATCAATTGTTTTCGAATTTTCGCGTTCATCCGAGTATACGTATGACACACCAAACATCTAATACCTATCGCGGTGATTAATTGGTACGTTTGTTTTGAATCGATTTCTTCGTGTGTTCCGCAATTAGGACAAAACATCAAAGTAACTACCCTTTCTCCCCGTTTTGGACTCATTTCACCACACCTCGATCTATTATTTATTTTGCTAATCGATAGTTTAAGAGTTTTCGATCTCCCTGGATTTCAACCAGGAAATCCCGGCACATTTCAATAATCCGAGATCCAAGAGCTTCATCTACATCCAAAAGGTCATCTTCCAGGTATTCAGAGGAAACCATAATCGGCTTGTGGTTGAGATAACGATAGTTAATGACCGAATACATGGTTTTGACTTCAAAGTCTGTAGCACCGCGTTTAAACAAATCATCAATGAACAAGACCTCGACCGATTTCATCCGTTCGCATTTTTGCTCCAATGTTTCAAGATCGTCTTTGATTTCGTCAAACCCTTCGCGATATGGAAAATACAAAACTTCGATTTGATTTTTAATGAGGTTGTTAGCTACCGCTGTGAGTAAATGCGTTTTTCCGGCCCCAGGATTGCCAAGAAGCGCGATCGAATTCCTTCTTTGACTTCTGATATTAGGGAACGATTTAAAATAAGCTACAGCGCATTTAAACGCTTCTTGGACAACTTGAGGTCGCCCTTCCCGTTTGAAGTTAGTAAAATTTAGCTTTTTAAATTCCTCGGTGATTTCAGAAGATTTAAATAGTCGTTCAATTTTTCGTTGAGCCGCACATTCACAGATCCGAGCCGTGTTATTATCAACGAATATCAAACCTAAATCCTGGCACTTTTCGCATTTATATGAGGTCGTCGAGTGAGAGGTCGTAGTCGTCCCATTTTCCTGGTTCGTAATGCGAAATTGACTCGCTTTCTTTTGAAGATCCGCCATGACTTCCGCTATGGAGTGGAATCTTTGCTCTGTTTTGGCCATTTCGCACAACACCACCCTTTAATACTTGGAATTTGTTCCGTCTTTGAAATTCCGCTTCAACAGCCCGAGCGTCTTCTATCGTTTTCACACCAGCATCTCGCCAATTGAGCAAAACAGTTTCAACAAACTTCAAATTTCGAGCGTTTCTTTTTAAAGCAACCTTCATGGCCGCTAAAACCAATTCCTCCGAATGCTCATCGATCAATTGGGAAAGTAATTCAGCGTTAAAAGGACTTAACAGGCCGAAATTTTTTTCGTAGAACTCGAAAGCATTATTATTATTATTAAATTTATTATTAATATTATTTACATTATTGTTTGTGGACATTTGCTGGTCATTTGCTGGACACTTGCTGGACATTTGCTGGTCAATTTCTTGATATTCATGCCAATTTGTTATTGATATGACGCTATATTTTGACGTTGATTTGATGGTCAACATTTCGAGTTTTTCGAGTTTTTTCATCCAACGCCACAGCGTTCTACCTGGCACAAACTCGGAAGGTTTTGCCCCTTCGTTATATTCCCTTTCCAGCGAATCTCGGCCTGTTATAAACTGACCAGGCTTCAAATTGACCTTTTGTAATCCGACCAATTGTTCTCGGTCTTTGTGTGTTGCTTTTAATAGACAATAAATCCATAATTTTAAGAGCCGAGCGTCAGACCAAACAGGGTTATGCATGATTTTACGATGGAGAGAAATCCATCCTTTGCTGTTCATTCCTTATCCCTCCAGGTCCAGGAGAGATATTATCCCTCCTGGTTTTCAGCTTCCGGGTTTTCTTCGTTCGTTTCTTCCGTTTCGTTAACCTCTTCGATTAATTCCGGCTCCATATCGATATAATCATCCACGCGTTCCGGTTCCTCGGTGATATCTTTCCGAACCGTTTCATCAAGAGAAACATTGCGCTGAATTTCAATCGAAATCGGCAAGTATTTAATCAACTGACGAATAACGGTCTTTTTAGCCATCGCTTCGTATTCGTCTTTCCAAGGACCAAAGTTTTTCGCTTTGGAGTGTTTATCCCGGATTCTGTTAATTTCCTCAACCGACATGACCTGGAAGGCATGGCCGCCATCTTTAAACTTGGCATAAGCATAGAATCCGATTAACTTCCCCCGGTCGCCGAATAAGACCGGTTTATGACGGAGTTTTTCGTCAAGGCCATATTCAAACTCGAATTCGTCATTTTCATAAACTGCTTCAGCTTTGATGGTTTCTACTTCTCCGGAACGACGAACCAGGTCAATTAAACCCTTATAACCAATGACGAATTGGACCTCTGTCGTTCCACGTTTGCTGTTTTTAAACGGAATAAGGTAACAATGTCCCAGGAGTCCAGGCTCCAATCCCAGCTGGGCCGCCTGCATGATCGCGCCCATTAAACTTTTAATCTCGCAGGACAGTAATTGTGGGTTTTGCCGCATTTCCGTAAGAGCGATTCGAATGAGCCGGTCGGCATCCATATGTTTTGGTAAAGCACGTTCAAATTCCGGCTTCATTTGTTGGAGAAGGTCGGCGACCGTAGTCCGGCCACCGTTTTGTTTTTGTACCACTTGGCCACCTTTTGCTTTGTTTGCTAATTGGTTTTTGATTTTATCCGCTTGAGTCATCACGATACCGCCTTTCTAACTTTTTTCATTTTGGAGATGGAGAAACGTCTGTATGTTGAAGTATTTAAATATTGCTGATACAAATCCGGGTGTTCTTTCGCGAATCGTTTAGAATCAAATCGGTTGCTATTCACTGCGCCCCATTTGACGATATAATCACCAGCGTAACCGCTCTCAAAGTTTCCGAGCATCGCTTTGAGTTTGTTTTCAATTTCCTTTTTGACCGCTTCCCATTCTTGGATTTTTTCTTTCGCTTCCTCCAACTCAGCAATGAGTGCGTCCGCTTCAACCGGCAACTCTGTCGCATCTTCCTGGACCGTTTCGGCTGGATAGAGAATGTTTAAAAGGTTGGTGCTAGATTCAGAGCCGTCGACTTCCGGCGGTCGTTTTTCCAGGACGCGCTGCCAAAATTCAGACTCAATTTGAATTAAGTAGTTAATGATTTCCTCATCACGTTCGACAACATCCCAATGAAACTTATTCCCTCCGATGAGGACCGCGATATACCAGCGTTTTCGACCTGTCACCGCCATATAGTGCTGACATTGGATGAAATATTGATCGGGAATTTTCTCGCCTTCTACCCATTCATGCTTTAAATACTCGCTCGCCGTTTTACATTCCAAGCCAGCATCTTCACCGACAACCAGCCGGTCCACGTTCGCAAGCATGAAGGAATGCTCCGGATGTTGGAGAATCGCGTTTCTTTTTCTAACCTTCTTCCCGGTTCTTCGAGTGAATTCTTTTGCCACAATATCCTCCAGGACATGCCCAAAATAAGCCGCTTCGCTTTGCTCCTCGTCTACTTTGATATCTTCAACCTTTTCGTAGTAGACTTGGACCGGACTTTTATATTTGTTTAAGCCGGCAATGGCCGCCGCATCAGAGCCGCCAATGCCTTTTTGACGCAATCGCAACCATTCAAGATGGTCCATATTCGCCGTTTCAGCAAGAACAACCGGATTCATAGAATTACCTCCTCGTAATCCAATGTTTCTAGTAGATATTCAGATAGACAATGAGTATCGCAAAACACATCTCCTTCAAAACGGATGGCTACATTCTCCCGATATAATTCCCGATGGCAATGTGTGCATTCAGTAACAGTAGGCAAAGATTGAGGATCACGTAAACCGACAGCAAATCGATCAAGATTCATAAAAAAGACCTCCCATCAAAAAATGTTGTAATGGAAGGACCGACCAGTTATAATTAAGTTATAGGATCTTTTGTTAGTCGGTCCAAAATAGACTCATAGTTTAACGGTTCTCGGTCCGGAGAGCCGTTTTATTTTTTCGATTTTTCCATTGCCGAAACGCTTCATTTTCCAATATCCAAAACCTCTCCTCCTCCGAAAGTTTGAGCCAATCGCGAACAAGGAATTTCATGAAACCCACTCCTTCAAACGCAATCGCTCGGTCTTCATCGTTTGCATTTGTTCCCGGAGAACTTTTGCATCTTCGTGTTCGCCGGCTGACTCCAGGACCTCGATGCAAGAACATAAGAAGATCTCGTCTCGCAGTATATCTTGGTATCGCTTTTTGAGTAATTTTATGTCGACGACCGCAGACATCAAATCACCTCCTTTCGTGACTCTTTTTGTCGCGCTTCGCGAACATCGTCGTAAAAAAAATAGGATACAGGGAAATCTAAAATTTCCGCAATGCGAATCGCATGCTCTTTTCTAGGTGTACGCTGTCCATTTTCGTAGTTGTAATAAGTACCAACGCCAATATTGGCCATCTTCGCAATTTCTGTGCCAGTTAAACCTTTTTCTTTCCGGCGCTGTTTTAACCATTCACGCTTAACCACCATGGACAACCCTCCTTTTTAAAATGTCGCGTTTCGAATAACTTTGTTGTCTTCATTATAATTCATTTCGCGTAAAAATCAAGTAAATATTACCTTTTTTTTAAAAAAATACTGATATTTTTTGACTCAGAACGCGTTCCTCTTGTTGCTATACGCAAACAAAATATATATATTGTTGTAAAGGGTTAGGGGAATTAAAATATCAATCAGGACAAGCATCTGATTTTTATATAAAGGGAAAGGGTTGATTACTAAAGTGATAGGGGAAAGATTGAGGGAGTTGAGAAAGAAACGCGGCCTTACCTTGCAAGAAGCCGCTGATCGAATTGGTGTTGCCAGAAGTACTTATAGTGGATACGAAAGTAATTATAGACAACCACCATTAGAGATCCTGTACAACATCGCCGAGGTTTTACAGACTAGCGCTGATTATTTACTTGGCCTAACAGACAATCCATATCCAAAAGAACCTACCAAAAACGCAAAAGAATTATTAAATGATAAAGATCTTCATTGGGATGGCGTACCACTCTCTGACGCTGAATTAAAACCTCTCCGCGATCTACTAGAACTAGTAGTTAAAGAACGCCTCCCAAAAGTTTGCCAGGATGCAAAAGAAAATACCAAAGGAAAAAAAGAAAGCGAGAACGATTAAACGTCTCGCCTTCTTTTTTTACGTTTATATGAAGCAATTTCATCAAAGTAACTAACCATTTGTTTTTTCTCTTGATCAGAGATATAACCATAATCGTACAATGTGTTAATACAGAATCGGATATCAGAGAGATCTACATTACTTTGTCTGGTTAGACTAATCGGGGAATACTTCCGGAATAAATTTAATACCGCTATAAAGACATCTCGATTCGTCCAGTTTCCGGTTTGAGCGTCATCGCTTTCACATTTGGTTAATTTCTTTTCTTTTTCATATGCTGCTACGCCCACAATATCCCTCCATTCACACGAACATTCGTTCGCCGTTTTTAGACATATTGTACCATAAATATAAGCAAAAGGTAGTTCTTTTATAAAAATACTCAATTAATTTAGAAAGGACAAGAAATTGTGGTAATTTTTTCACAAAAAAGACCAAACTCTCAATTTAGAGTTTGGCCTCTTTCTTATCCATATTCATTTATTCTTCTTTAGCCAATCCACTACCGAGCAAATAATTTCTGATTTCGTCCGGGTTTCCACCAAACGCGTCCGTTACTTTCCATTCTCGATCGACTTCCGTACCATTAATGTGGTAATCCAGGTCATGGAATATACGGTGAACATAGCGCAAAGCCATCGAATCATTATATCGAAACGCTACACCCAACAGAGCTTGAGTGTAATGGACATCATTTAATATTTTACTTGGTTCAAGTAGGTTTTGAAACGCCTGGACATCCTCCTGCATTTGCACCATATCTAATTGCCTAAAGTTAATATGTTCTGCCTTCCCCCATCCAAGCAAGTCATCGTAGAAATCATGTAATTCTGCAAGTTTTTGCTTGGCCTCTTGTTCCTTTCCAGGCTTAAATAGATAGGCATCATCATACTCTTTGCGATCCGGAATGCCAGGGATTGTTTCAGTCCATAAATTCATTTTTTCTCTGAGCTTTTGCGCTTCGGTTTTTTGATCCGTTACTTCCGGTTGATTATTTACTTCTTCTTTAGCGACCGTTTGAGAACCAGGATCCACTTCCTTTTTTTCTTCAGCTTTTGCAATAGAATCCTGATGATAATAATAACCACCAGCCCCAACAACACCGATGGCAATCCCACCGACTAACAGCGCAATTTTAAGATTACGCATAAAGCACTCGCTCCTTTCGCTCTTTGATTTTTTTGATCGCATCAATGACATCCGTTTCAAATTGAACCAGCTGGCTATATGGGATTCTTTCAACACCGGTACAGAAGAAGTTATAATACCGTTCATCCTCAATCCCTAATACACGCTCACAAGCAGACTCAATCGTAAAACCCTTCAAATACAAATGGACCGCCGTGTTTACTGCTGCTTGTCGGTTTTTCCATATAAACATTTTACCAAACCTCCTATAATTTGGTAAGTTTGACACCCTAGAAATAGGGTGCCGGATTGCTAGAGAGTTAAGCGTAAATGAAATAATTCACTTCATAGTTATAAATCTCGTTTTCTTCCACCCAGGCCAACATTTTACGTTTGGAATCGAAAGTTTTTTTCTCATTTTTTTGAGTTTCTGGATTAAAGAATTGAATAATCACTTTCATTTTTTCAACCTCCATCTATTCGTTGTGTTGTATATTAACTCTCTAACCATTGATATTCAAGAGTTTTAACATTTAACTTAATAATTTTTTTAACCTTAAAACTAACAATAAAATTAATGATTTAGTTAACAAAAAAATTAATAAAATAAAAAATAAAAACCAGCGACAGATCGTCGCTGGCCTATCAAAATCACTCTTGCTAGGTATCTTCTATTCTAGTAATATAATAAGCAAATAGAAAAGTCGGTGCTGCAACACCGACTTTTCGCAGGGAATTTTTTTACCAATCCGCGTTAGCAGATTACAACGCTATTAATTTTGTCTTCATTATAACCGATAAACGGTGTAGAAGGCAATACTCTAGGATTGGTAGATTAAGGTTCCCTGCACAAAAAATTAATTGTGGAGGGGATTTTTTATGCAAATAGCGTCAGCAGATTACAACGCTATGAAACAATTAAAAACGTTTGAAACAAAGGAAGAACTCAATAATACAGTACGCGCGTTCCTTTACCATTACAAGCATGAACTAACACCTGCTGCGATTTTAACCTTAAAGACTATTTCGCGATTCGCGTTAAAAATCCCAGGGGTTTGTTGGGCCAAAATTAGCACGATCGCATCAATCATTGAAAAATCCAGCCGAACCATTCACCGAGCGCTAAAGCAATTAGAGGACCTAGGAATCATTGAACGGTTAAAAACCATACGGAAAAACGGTGGATATGGTCACCCAGTCATTATCATCAAGCCGATCCCAGGTCTTTTATTACCGGACCATGTCACATCGGATGTCACATCGGAAATGTCACATCGGCAAAACACGACAAACACAGACATGACAAGCGTTCAATCGGCAAAAAACGACTCCGAAACTGAGATTTTTAAAACTGAGTCTTTAAGAGTAAATAAAAATAATAATACATATATGCATAAACGCGAAATCGACGAAATCGAATTAGATTCAAACTTTGTAAGCAAAGAGGTTCCAGGCGAGTTTGTGAAGAAAGTAAAAATAGCCTTCGATAAAGCAAAACAAATCGAACGATTATGGCATTCAACAAAAGTGGCATTCCAAAAGGTATGGGGTCCTTGTAGGATTGATGAGAAAAGCCT
Source organism: Aeribacillus pallidus (assembly GCF_050478865.1). Taxonomy (NCBI): domain Bacteria; kingdom Bacillati; phylum Bacillota; class Bacilli; order Caryophanales; family Bacillaceae; genus Aeribacillus; species Aeribacillus pallidus. Next base: position 18,915 of record NZ_JBCNBW010000017.1, read on the forward strand.
GGAATTAGTATTTGAAGCCTGGAACAAAACAGTTAAGAAATACAAACAGCGAAAAATTGAATTCAATAAAATCCCAGGATACTACTACGGAACGTTATATGGCATGGTGTACGATGAAAAAATGAGCATTTACAACAAGCCACAAATCCCGGAAATCTTACGATATGACTTTATCGAAGGGGAATCTTTATAAGGAGATGTTATCATGACCAAACGTATCACAAGAGAATTTGTTTCTACGATCCCAGAGTTTAAGAGCCATCTCGAAGCTAGACAATGGTTTAAAAATCAATTTGGTGATAACTTCTTTATGACTGACTCTCAGATGATCGATGGTGAAAAAATCTATTTTTATCACCTGGTTGTAGATCGTAAAATCTACGAAAGAGGGATGAAGGAACTACAAGAAAAGTCGTTCTATACAGGCATGGATTTGCCTATGAGTTACCACTCTGTCGAAATCACAGAGAACGGATCGGTCCATGTGGTGTTTTAAAAAGGGAAAATAACGCGTATAGGGGAGAAAAAATCATGGGAAAAGTAATAGCAGTAAGCACAAATAAGGGTGGTGTGCTTAAAACAAGCATAACGACCAACCTAGCTGGCGTTTACGCTCTTCAAGGGAAAAAGGTATTGATCATTGATACTGATAACCAAGGGAATGCTGCGCTCTCTTTTGGAAAAAATCCGGATAATTTCAATACCACGATCTATGACGTATTGGTGGACGGAATCCCTCCGGAATACTCGATTCAAAACGTCTATGAAAACATTGATATCCTTCCAGCCAATGATGACATGGCTTTTTTTGAGTTTGACGTTTTAACCAAGGTGGAGCAATACCCTCAGCCTTTCATGCTCATGACCAAACGCCTAGACAAGATCGTGAGCGATTATGACGTAATTTTAATCGATACACCGCCGAACCTTGGTCTAACACAAGGAAATGTTCTATGCTTTGCTGACGAGGTTCTGATCCCTTTCCAACCAGAGAATTATAGCATGCGTTCTCTTGTGAAAATCTTGAATGCCATCGATGAATTCCGGGAAAGATATAATCCAAGTTTGTCTGTTCTTGGAATCGTAGCGACTTTGGTCGATAAAAGAACCCATCTACACTCACAGGTCCTTCAAGAATGTCGCGCGTATTGCATGAACAATCAGATTACTATGTTTGATACAATTATTCCAAGAACGGTACGTTTTGCTGCCAGTGTAGCCTATGAAGGATTACCAGCTACACTAACGGACAAAAACAACCCATTAGTAACGTCATATTTTGAATTAGTGAAGGAGATGGATGGAGATGGCTCGTAAAAACAGACATATCGCAGGGTTTAACGATGTCGCGAATAGAAACAATAAGGATAACGATAACCAAAAAATTAATATTAATGTTAACAATGACAATAATGTAAAAGAAAATGAAAATCTTGATGAATTAGATAAGATTATTGAAAATAATAAGAAAAAGGATAAAACTCATGTTTTGAAAGGTATTTATTTTGAAAGAGAAGTGGCCGCCGCAATTGACCGAGTTGGCCGGAATGGTGGGAAAGGGATTAAATCACAGATCGTGAACGAAGCCGTAAAAAAAGTATTCAAAGAGAAGGGATGGCTATAATGACGAACGGAGCCGCGATCGGATATGCAATCATGGCATTAAAGGAATTAGGATATTCCGAGGACGAGATTCGAAAGGTAGAAAGAAAAATGCTTTATTTCATGGATATGAAAACAGAAGAAGAAGCACACGAAGAATATGTTAAATTTTAAAAAAAGAGCGCTCGAAATGAGCGCTTGAATTTTGCATCGAGTAAGGGGATTACCCATAAAATCGAATTTCGATGCAACGTAGAGCGATTCTCTGCATGACGTATTTTGGATTTTGTGAAAAGATTATTACAAAATTGAAAAATTATACACATGTTACATCTCATATGCTATAATACAAGTACACAGCGCAAATAATAGAATAAATGGTTATTTTCAGTACTTATTTTGCATCTCTTTCGGTTTGGCCCACCGAAAGAAACGATCGGAAAGCGCTGTAAAGCGAAAAGTAGCCTTTCATAATGAGTTTAGCTAAACTTCATTAGAAGTACGGGTATTTGAAAAAGACTCCGGGGTGGTAGCCGGAGTCTTTTTCTCTTTATTATAAGCATTTTCTGGGTATGCTAACGTATAAATAGAAGTAATATGTGACAAAATGATGAGGAAAGGACCGACCACGGTGGCTCGACCGAGTAAAGCCGGCAGAAGGGTGGTAAGTCCTCCGCCTGGCCGATCCTACCTTAAGTATTAAATCAACTCACAAAACTTAAATACCAAGAGGATAAGATGGCCTATACGGATGGCCCAATCCGTATAGTATGCCACTTTCCCCTTAACCGGTGCAGTACATTGTTGTTGTTCGCCTTTCATTGGGGTAACCTCCCTTCATTAGAAGATACGGGTAAAGAAGGGTGGCCGAGCCAATGGGCTTGATTCGATTATACCAAATTTTTCATGGATATCGAGTGTCCTTTTGCAATTTGAGATGAGAGTTTTCGACATAACCTGGAGTTTTCCAGGTGTTTTTTATGATTTGGTAGGGTATTATTCTAAATGAGAACAAAATAATATAAAAACACAAAAAAAGTTATTCACAACGCGAACAACTTACCAACAGACTTATCCACATTAACGCGGTGACGCTGTAATGGAATTCATTTACATAAAATAGATTATAGGAATAGAAAAAAATCCCAGGCTCAAAACCCTTGATACGCCTGGGATTTTAGCAAACGAACAAGACCGAACAAGTGCAAAGTCGCAGAATGCGAACATGAATTCTAGGTGTGATCGTCGCTTTTTGAATAAAAAGATGATAGATGATACCCTTAACTCCATTATAAAATGTCCAGGATGATAAAGTCACCATTCCTGGACTTAATTTTTATCGGGTCCGAAGATTTTCCGAAGCCCTTCTAATTCCATTTTTTTCTCCTCAACTTCCGAACGAAGAAACAGACTGACTCCACCTTCTTTTTTTAGTGGAACCAGCTGGCCTTTTTTCACCAGCTGGCTCAATCTTTGTCTTGTGATCCCTAGGATTTGGATCGCCTCGGTCGAAGTTAAGATCTCTTGTTGAACAAACGCCGCGATATCGCTGCGGTTTTTTAAATGAAAATCCATCACTCGTCACCTTCAAATTTTATTTTGTATTTGATAAACACCAGGATGAACCAAACAACTACTACACCAGCAGTAACCCAATTCAGTAAAGTCATCTTGCTAAAGTTTACGCTATCCAACCAACCGAGAAACAATACCAAGAACAACCAATCAGTTGACTCGATTTTTTTGATCCACTTGATCATTGGTTTTTGAGTGGAAGAAAGGTTATAATTTAATCGAGAGGTTGAGGTTGAAACCTCAACCCCCCTTTTTACCTATTCCTTTTTCTTACGCTTGCGCTCTTCGTAACGGTCTTTGATATCGAGTGTGGTTTTGACCATTGCTACGAGAGCCGCAAGTGTAAGAACGATATTTTTGATATCTTCCACCCTTCGTTCACCTCCTTTCGATTATTATATTAACACACCTATTTACAATTGTCAATAGCTTTATAAAAAAATATCCCCTTGAAAAAGGGGATTTTTATTTTTTATAGACATCGATAAAGGCATCGTATCCTTTTGCCTTTAATTCTTTGACTCTTTGCTCGGCGTTTTCTCGGTTTTCAAAACTTCCAGTGATAACACGATAATAAACGCCGCTTTTTGAAAGTTTGGATGCTTGCTTTTTCGGTTTTAATTTCCATCCGTGTGCTTTGGCAAGCCCATGAGCATGAGCGATGGCTATCTTACGAAGATTAAAATCAGATTTTAAATAGGTTGCATCAAAAGTGTTATCGATGAAACCATTCTCCGTTAAAACTGCCGACATGTTTGTTTCACGAAGCACAGCGAAATTTGCTTCTTTCTTTCCTCGGTTGGCAAAATCGGTTTCGGAGATGATCGTGTCATGCAAAACGTTTCTCAATGCTTGTGTTTTCGGTTTGTTTGAATAATTGCCGTTATAGATAAAAGATTCGAATCCTTTTCCACCACCAGCGTTAATATGAATGCTGCAGAAATGGTCGGCTTTTAAACGGTTGGCGAAATCGGCTCTCTCGCTTAATCCTAGAAACACATCTTTGTCGCGAGTGAGATATACCTTCACATTTTCGTAATTTTCATGAATGTAATCGCGAGCATAGAGCGCGATTTTTAGCGTCAAATCTTTCTCGCGTAGTCCATTCGCTACCGCGCCGGGATCGTGACCACCATGACCAGGATCGATGACTTGTACAAAATCAGCCATATTAATCCCCCCATTTATTAATTAAGAGGACAACGGAATTGTTGTCCTCCAATTTTTACCAATCGCCATAAACGCAAGTTTCGTTATACATTGAGCTACCAATTTCAATGTCAGTATCGCAGAAACCATTTTGAAGCCATTTGCACTCGCCGTTTGATTTTTTATAACCTTTAATAGAAAGACGATAAGGATAGGTTAAACCTGCATGCGAATCCCCATCAGTATAAACAATATCGCCAGCATAAAGACGTGTGATGAATGTTGTACCTTCAAACACCCGGCAAGCACTGCGAACTTTGAAAACATAGCCTTGTACGCCGCCGCAAGCGCTATATCCGTAATCATATTGTGTTCCAAACGCTAATGAAGCCCCATATTCACCGGTTGGAATCCAGCACTTTGTCCATCCTTTGGCGCTTGTATAAGCATAGTTAGGTGTTTTTGAGCCGGAATAACCGTAAGTATCGACAAAAAGTTCTTTCGGATATAAATATCCGAGCAATTGGTTTGCATCTGTGCTATCCCAAATAGGGAATTTTACTGAGTTATCATTGATATAAATTTGAGGTTGAGCCATAAATATAACCCCCCTTAAAATTAATAAAAATATTAACATTAACGTTAATTTTTATATTTTTTAATCATTTGCATTATCGTTATTTTTATCATGGTTTTGATAAACACCAATGGCCGCCAGCAAGCCAAAGATGCCGGAAACAATGATTTCAAGCGCCCCTTCAATCTGCGACGGATCATCGACTTTGGCGATGTTCGCGATAACGAGCGCAATAATCGGTATGAAATAACCGATGATTTTCTTCCAATCTTTCATCCTTAAATCCCCCCTTTCTGAACAAGGTAAATAAGAGCAAGCAAGAAACTCAATAACCAAGGAATAACTGCAGTAAGGACAGCGCTAATCCATATTTTTTTAAATTCTTGTTTTTCGCGTTTTTGCTCTTTGACAATGGTTAACGCTTCATTTGCCTTTTCGAGCGCTTCTTCAGCCAATTTCAGAGCTTCGCGACTTCGTTCGTCCGCTTCTCCAGCAATCAATGTTTTTTCTTCCAGCCGAATGATTCTCTGTTCTAAACGTTCCAATGAACTAGACACTCCATTCAACGAATCATAGATTTCGCGAAGCGTAATCGTTACGCCGTTCCCACCCATTGTAGACATTCCCCATACCTCCTAACATTAATTATAATGTTAATTTTATTATTAATAAATGCATTAATTTTAATTAGACGGGAGATACGTGAACACACGCGGATCTTCCTGCCCGACGGTCCACATGGCTACGCCTTTGCATCCATATTCAGAAACATATTGGAGAGTAGTTATAAACCCTTCGAGGTCACTGTTCCATGCGATTGAATAGCCTTGTGAATCTCCAATGTAAAAATTCCTTAACCAAACGCCGGCGTCAACCATTCGGATCCGGACGGTTTTGTTTCCTTGCCAGGAAGGAACGGTAGCTATTGGTAAGTTTTCGTAATCGTTTGCGATATCGATACCTAAACCTTCATCCGGGTCGAAACCGGAATAGATTAGATAGCCCAACTCATCGTAGGAGTATGGCCGGCTTTCTTCAAGAGCGATATGTTCAACACCATCCACGATCGCCGAAACCTTCTCCATTGGTTCATATCGGTCGTTTGTTGCAATTTGTAGTCGATAACATTTCAATCGGCAGTTTTTTGCATAAATACCATGCGCGCCTTTAGTGATTTGACCAGGGAACACTTCGGTACTAGGGTAATCGATGACCACGTCATTGTTTCCAACCATACATTTTATATGATTTCCGACCACCCGAACCTTCAACGTGTACCGGTTCCCCAAGGTGAGATTCATCGGTGCTGAAGCAAGGGTTTGAGAGTTTCCTCCACTTTCATATTTCAGATAATAAAGACCGGCGCTATGATCGGCGACGAATATATATCCTTCTCCAATTTGCCCAGGCGTATCAGCATAGAAACGAATTCCATAAATTGCCCCACTGTCGCCAGGATCGGCACTTAAATCGGCTTCGATATGAGCGTTCATTTGATATTGACGGTTTAATATCAACTGCATGGATTGGCCTCTCGCGTCACCAAACACATGAGCAGCTTCATTTTCACTAGCCGCCACCGGTGTCCATACACCATTTGAATATCCCCTCGCAACTGCTGGACCAACGCAACGCTTCAAATTAGGGTCCGGATTACTACCAGGTGGAACATAAGCAGTATTTACGTGGAGATAATACCGAGTTTGAGCCAAGTCCGAAATGCCACTATCGGCATGTGGACCAAACATATCCTCCCATATGATGGCCGGACGTGGTGGCCGACGTAACACTTCACCCGTAAGTGTCATTTCATCCGGGAATTTTGCTTGAACCTTTGAAACAACTCCATCCTGAACCGTTCCCCTTTTCATGGCAGGTTGAAGGTTCACGTCATATTCAATTTCGCCTCCAGACATACCATGTTCGAAGTCTTGGCATATGATAAAGCCCAGGATTTGAGCATCATCAGAGCAAACCCCAACATTTATGGTGTTGGACGTTCCGAAAGAGAATGTACCGCAATCATAGAAATGTTTAGCAGGATTAACATAGAACGGATACCATTCCGGCTGATTACCAGGCGCTCCGATCGTGAACGGTGTACCGTTCACTGTTATCGGAATACGAGGATTTAAATAAGGAAAGTACACCACTGCAATCAATCGGTATGTTCCAGCGCTTGGCAAACTAAACGAATACGTCAATTGACCATCTTGACCGGTTTCATCTTCTGCCGGTTCACAAGTTTGTAATTCTTCATTGTAGTTATATACTGCTTGATAAGCCGAATACCCAATAAAAGTATAGCCTGGAAGTGTATCTATTGGCGTCCAGGACGTTCCCTGCACGGTGTTTCCGGACCGGGTAGATATATCTGTTAGGACCTTTTGAATTCCCGTAAATTTGGCCCTTTGGTGTTTTGAATAGCTTGTTATATATTCCGCACCATTGTAAGTGGACCGAAAAATCACTTGCGATCCGTTAAAATTCTCTATTAAATTGGCAAATTGGACCGCGAAACGATCGTACACATGGAGAAAAGTACGTTCATATCCGGACTCCTCATCATGAAACCCCACATATGGAATAAAGGATTGATCGTACCAAACGAACTCTCCCTGTTCGTTATAACTTCCGGCGTTATGTTTAAATAATCCATTTTGCCACAATAACAGCTGCCAATAACGAACAGCACTACCGGAACGCTTCTCATTTAATGGCCAACGACGACCATAGGCCGCATTCCCAATGAAAGTACGTTCCGGTGGTAAAACATTTTTCACATGATCCAGGACTTGCAACAACCACCAAACCGGAGTAGAAGGACCAGGCGCTGAATTGTTATGGGAAAAGTCATAAGACATAATCTGAAACTCATCAACTGCCTGGTTTCCGTTTGAATCAATACCACCAGCGATAGTACGATAATCGGTCCATTGATACCAATAAGGCTCAAAATCGCCGGTCATAGCATGAAGGTTAACACGCAACTCCAAGCCAAGAGGAATACAAACTTCATTTTTTACCCTTACTAACAGATCGCGATACTTTTCCGCTTCTTGATAAGACCGGCTCCTCGATGAACTTTTCTCGAAGTCCATCTCGATGCCTTTAATTCGACCGGGGAAACGGGCCATATACAGCTGTGCGATTTTTTTAACTTGCCGGATAAAAGTATCCTGGCAATTATTCACGTTATCCAACATCGGCTCTACTTTTGACTCGCCGAAACAAACCATTTGTAAGGACCATTTAATCTCCGGATAATGATCCACTAGGTATCGAAGGGAATCTCTCATCCACCATTGAATCGCAGTCTCATCAGCCGTAAGAACCGAATAGGACTCCCCAGCTTTATAGCTGTAGATGGTTCCATCGGCACGAACACCAAAATCATGTAGACCAAACGCGTAAAATTTATGATGATGTTCCAGGAAAGCATACCAAAAATTTCGTTGATCGCCGCCCCAGGTCTTCCAAACATCCGGGTCAAGAATTTCCCATTGACCTGGTGAAATTTCCCTAGCGTACTGTTCAAATTGGCTATTTGATGGTTCGTTCAAGGACCACGACAAAAACTTAATATGGCTCATATTTTCGACTTCCCTTCTTCCCATTGGATCAACTCGGCTATCCCCCAATAACCAATGCCCACATCCTGCATTTTTCCGTTTACCAGCCGATAAAACTCAATTCGGATACGGTTCGAACCATAAGGCAATCCCATAAACAGCTGGCGTTTTATTTTTAAAATTCCGTTACCAACAGAGATCGTTCGGCTGGCTCGGTTCGCTGGTTGTCCGTTTAAGGTTGCGATATTTTGAGAAGCCAGGAGTTTAATTTCACTTCCAGCCGGTCCACCTTCGAAAAAGAATTCCCGGCTATACCTTTTATTCAAAGGGTGTTCCGGTTCATCTTCATAGGTTAATTCGCCATAACCGGTCGGGAACGCCCCATAATTAGTAGAAATCCGTAACAAATCAAAATCATCCTTGGCATATAAAGTTAAATCAACTGCAGTCGTGACTAATTTCTGCGAAAAATCATCTTCGTAAATATTCGGAATGACAATCGCTTCATGCCCTCGACCAACAATGTTATAAAATCGGTTTTTGATATTTGGAAATACCCTCGGCTGATCACCTTGATAAACATCACCGCCAACACCAGTCTTTGATTCGTCCAAAGTCCCGTATTTAGGAGAAAAAAATTCTTTTGTATTTGGAATGGTCGCTGTAACTTGCTGCCCTTCTTGCAATTGCAGATCCGTTAAATGAACGGTTCCTGCCTCGGCGTTTTCGACCACAAACTCCAACTCAATGCTTGAAACCTTTTTTCTTTGATATTTTGTTAATGTTGCAAGATAACGCGTCCAGGATTCTTTATTCATAAGACATCACCCATCCAATGACCAGCGAGTCTCCGAAGGGTGGCCAGCCCAAATCGTAGAAATGGTTCCTCCTTGCAACATGATATCGGTTACATTCACTTGACCAGATTCGCAGTTTTCCATCACCAACTCAATTTCTATAGCCGAAACACCCCGGTCCGGGTTCTTTACTTCGATGGCTTGGTTTATGAGATTAAAAAACATCATCAAGCCTCCTCACTTAATGGAATCCAAACCGGTTCGTCCTCGGTTCCATCCGCGTATTTAATTCGAATGTATACGCCAACCCTTCCTGTTCCGACTTTTAAGTTTTCAGTGGACACACGCATACTGATGGAATAGGAGTCACGATGAGAAGGATAAACCGTTTGTTTTAACGATTTGGTCACGCCAGGCTGTGCGGTAGCTTTGAATGATGCATTTCCGCTATAACCATTCACCGGATCGATCTCCCAGCCATTATTTGTCCAGTAATTAAATCCATCGTCAGCCCTTGAATTCAAAAGATAGTTAAACACATGAAGATTTAACATTTCACTACGATCGACCGTATCCTCTGACTGCAGAAAAGAAGTCCCTTCTTGAACACCGGTTAATAAATCCGTTAAACTTGGTTGTTTCGATTCGAGTTGAAGCTCTGTGTTCCAAGGCTCTACGACATTATACTTCCATCGCATGATACGAACCGAAACATCGATTTCTAACTCTTTGTCATAAACCATGATCTCATCGCCCAGGAAGAACTCTTCATGGGATAAACCGGATAGAGCAGAAAGGTCGGCTGCCTTCAAAATATAAGACGAACGAGGTCGAGCCAAAACTTTCAGAGCGTCCTCCCCTTTTTCCTTTAGATGAAAAGGGTTCGTGAAACGCTCATCTTTTATGACTTTTACCCGGACCTTATTTGTATAGCTGAAATCTTCCAAATAAGGAATGCCATTATTCGCGTCTTCGATGGTCATGTTGTTTTTTCCGTACAAATAAAGACGCGTGACTAATTCCTCGGTATCATAAATCGCTTCTACTTCTTCGAGGTTTTTGGAATAAACAATAGACGCGCCGGATTTTCTACCGATCGGTTCCGTAAAATCAACCGTCATCGTGTCGGTATTGAAATGCAATTCTCCCCCAAAGAGGTCCGGTAATTCCGATAATCCTTTTAATCGGTTGGTGATGCCTTCCTCTAATTCAAGCGTTCGCTGCCGCGTTATGGTAACATTTCCTACACTCCATCCAGTACCATCCAGGAGGTCGGAGATAATCTCTGCCGGTGTTGCGCTTTCCCATCGCGCCTTTGATACCGGCTCCGCAAATTGAAGATCGTACCAAAGCGCCTCTGCATATACCTCGATTTCCGCAGGACTGAAACCGGAACGTCTGACACTAACACGCCGAATGATATAGAAACTATTAACCAATTGGACTAGATTTTCATTTTTTAAATAAACACGCTTTTTATCTTTCCAAGGCAATCGGAATGTTAGCTGGTCAATACCATTAATCTCTTGCTCTAGGATGATATCCTCGGCATTTTCTAAAACAGCAAGTCGCTTCCGGTTTTGGTCCAAAATAATTGGACGCGCCCCAGGTAATCGATTATAAAGAGGTTTAATTGATTCCCCTTTACTGTTGTATTTCAACCGTCCTAGCTGGTTATAACGGACGCGCCCTAGCTGATTGTATTTATTAAACATCAACAATCACCTACGCCTTACGAATCCATGGAGAAGCATAAGCGCTCCGAGCGAATGCCGGTATACTGCTAGGAAAAGGATCCGGGAATCCATTCGCATAAGGTAAAGACGCACGATACCCACCATATGTGGTAGATGTACCGGCCGAGCGATCGATTAAATTTAAAACAATGGCATCTGTATTGGCCAAGCCATCCCATTGGCTATCTGCGCTATTAAAACGAGCAATCCAATATAATCCAGGATTAAGGGTGATATTGGCCGGCGCATATTGCCATTCGTGAACTTCAGTACCGACAGTCCCACTCCAGGACATCTCTGCCGATTCAAAAACTAAAGAACCAGGATATCCTTCTCCATTATCCGCATAAATCGCTATTTTTGCCTGGGTACTACTAGCCGCATGTTTCCCTAATTGCAGACCTACTTCTGAAAAGGTCATTTGCTGCATAACCGGAAAAGGAAAAATATCTAACGTATCTCCATAAACTAAGACATTTTGCGCGCCGGTGATACTTGCCAGGCTTCGCTTAAAATGACTCCACATATCTACGTTTATGAGGACATTCAATGTATCTATCGGTGCCGCGCCACCAGCTACCATGGCTATATCCGTTTTTAATTGAGATACATCGCTTTGAATACCAGGCAAAGAAGAAAGATCGTTTTGAATGGATTCTATAGTGGCCGATTGGCTCACAATATAATCGAAATCTGCAGTAATAACATCTGACGATAATTGTTGATCATGAAAGACAACTACCCCATGGCCAGGGGAGATTACATATTCCGAAGGGTCAACCGGTGTTCCGTTTCGATACACAATCGGTGCCGGTGAATCTAACCAACCACGAATAGTCCCTTCATAAATACGATAACGCAAAGAAGGATCGTCTTGGTCGGCCACAGCAACAAGCGTATGGCCTGAAACACTCGATGTTTTCATATTTAAAACTTCTTCGAGCTTATTCACCGAATGCTGCAAACCACTAATATGCGCCGATAGAATATCCTCGCTTTTCAGATCGATATATGGTGTTTTCGCCATAGTTTCACCCCTTTATTTCCAACGACTACGCGCTGTTACTTTGAATTGAGTAACAGTCGCTCCACCGTTAACCGAAATGGTCAACTGATTCGCCCCTGGAACCAGGACCGGAAAATTAATGTTGTCGATATCATGAATAGCAGAAACTTGTGTCCCATCCGTTTTAACGATATATGCGGTGATATATTCGGAGTCCAATACAAGAGTTTCACCACTTAAAAGAGTACCGGTGAATTTGATAGTCGTATTATCAGTGGTTAATTCAATAGATCCACTCGAATTGGTTCCTTGAATTTCAATTAAAGGGTTGGAATTGGCCGTCCCTTGACGATCTAATGTGTAGGTTCCAGGATTACTCCAAGACATCACATCATCATTGACCGCATACCAATACGGATCCGGACAATAAAACTGCAACTCGCCCCGTCCCATAGTCGCGATTTCATCAAGAGCCGATTCATCCATTAAAATACCATTGATAAACTTATCCGGTTCATCCGAAAAAATCATAGGCCCTGGCTCGTCGGAATCCAGGTACACCGCTAGCTGACGAACCAAAGCCCGGTAATTTGTATGGTCTTTTTCGTTTAAAGTTACCTCCACCGGGAGAACGATCGGACCGTGTCTTTTTTCAAAAAAGAAAGCACCAGGACGACCGTAGATCTCCTTGGTGCTTAAAATTTGAGGTGGCAAAATAGGCCTGCCGATATTATTCACGATGATGAGGTTGCTTAAATCATTGCCTTTATAGGTAAGCATTAAAAGCCCCCTCTCGCTCTAACCGTAGAATTTTGTCTCCGGCGCAATTCATGGTCCATATATGGCGCTGTGACGCGAGCAATTTCTCGACCGTCCAGGATGACCGGAACAATGATCTCAGATGGTCCATTGTTACCTTTACCGGTGATAGCGTTGATTTTTTCCGCGATTGCCTCCGCAAATGGTTGCATCGCTTGGCCGCGTAAAGGAATAATCGCCTCCGGTCCAGCCTCCCCGGCTCCTATTAAACTAGCACCGTCAACAATACCACCTTTAGCGTACCAATCAACCGATATTTTAGGGATGGATGGTGGATTTAACGAGAATTTACCGCTAATTTTGAAATGTGGTAGTTTTGGTAATTTTGGTTTTGGTATTTTTAACTTTAAACCGGAGAAAAATCCTTTGATTTTATCAACGATCGCTTTAATTTTTTCTTTTGCTGTTTCAATAGGATTTAAGATGGCGTTTTTTGCTGCTTCAAATTTACTTTTCGCTGACGAAACCAAAGATTGAAATCTTGAAACAGCGCCATCTTTTAAACTTTGAATCTTGTTAACAACGGATTGTTTTAAAGATTCCAACTTTGACGTTACGCTATTCCAAAGGTCTTGGACCTTCGAAATAACGGACTGTTTGATTTCTCCCCATTTTTTTGCAAGGTTAATGGCCAATTCGACCGCTTTCGCTTTGACTGCTTCCCAAGCCTTCGCCATCTTCTCTTTTACGTTATTCCAAATGGCGATAAGTTTAGGTTTAATAGAATCCCAGTTTTTCCATAGATAAATACCGATAGCGACTGCGGCCGCAATCGCGGTAATGACCAACCCTACCGGATTTAATGCTAAAAAGCGTAATGCCGTTCCTAGTGCTTTAACAACGGTGATAACACCTTTGAATACACTTGTTAATTTCATTATCACCGGTAATGCTTGACCGATCGCACCGACCATAACTCCAAATATCGCCAGCGCCGGACCAATAGTAGCCACTAACACACCGATGATAGCGATCAATTTCTGAACGGTTGGGCTTAATCCCTGGAACCAAGTCGATAAGTTTTGTACTGCTTCAGTTAGAATCGGTAAGACCATATTCGCCAGGTCGATAAGAACTAATCCTAACGGTTCCAAAGCAACTAACGTTTTTCGCCAAGTTTCCTGCAATTGAGTGCCAAAGTTATTATAAAGAGCTTCCCCGGCACGATTGGTCGCCCCTTCAACTTGCCCTAGATGGTCCTTTGTGGTTGTCATAGCTGTAATAACATTCGCTTCTAGGTCTTCCCACATGGTACCAAATAGAGCAACACCGATCTGATTCCGTTTGACCGGGTCCTCCATGGCCGCCAACGCCGCAATGGTAGCATTAAATGCCGCTTTACCTCTCTCGCCACCAGCCGCTATATCATTGGCCATTTTAGTGGCATTTAAACCCAGTGCTTTAAATGCCTCTGCGGTCGATTCACTTCCATCCTTGGCACGAATATTAAACTCTTTGACCGCATCCCCGACTTTGTCGAGGTTGAACGCACCAGCCTGCGCGCCGGAAATAAGGATATTCATCATATCCTTGGCACTATGGCCCATCGCCGCGAATTGTGGCGCATATTCCCACATGGTATCGAGTAAATCCCCAGCATAATCGCCGCCTTTTTGGAATCCAACAGTTAAGAGGTCAAGGGATTCCTGGGCTGAAATGCCGAAGTTTTTCATTAACACATTGGCCATTTTGGTAGTTTCGTTGATTTCAACACCAAAAGCGTCACGAATTATAAAAGCCTGTTCTGTGACCTCTTTTAACTGATCGGTTGGCAAATCTTGAAGATTTCGAGATACGGTAGCCACAGCATCTGCCGCTTCAGCGCTACTTTCACCAAAAGCGCTTAAATATAACTCTTTGGCAACAGACGTTAATTCTTTGGCCTTTTGTTCCGTTACTCCTAATGTTGCCTGGATCTTACCATGGGCCGACTGCCAATCGGATGCGGTTTTGATTGCAAGACCACCCATGGCTGCCATAGGCAATGACAAACTTTGTGTCATTTGTTCGCCGGAGGATTTCATGCGGTCCGATAAGCTGGAAAGTGAATTTTGTACCTTTTTGATGTTCTTTTCAAAATCGGAAATCTTCGCTCCAACTGTGACGAAGAACTCTGAAACTTTAGGCATGTTTCTTTTTCACCTTCCTCTTTACAGGAATGGCATCCGGACCCATGAGTTTTACTGCACGTTCAAAACGCTTTTGTCTTTCCTCCAGCGAAACCACTTTTCGATCCCGTCTACGATACAAGTCGGAACCTTTGAGATTTCGCTTTTTGTAATGTGGTTTCGCGATGATGGCTGTAAAGTGAGCAAGCAACTCCCCTAATTCATCCTTGCGCCACCAATATCCATCAGCCATCCACTTGATCTCTTTTAAGGTGCTGTTCCAAAATTCATCGGGTTTAATGCCAAGTTTAAGAGCGCTCGCATACAACTCCTCCCAGTCGATACGAGCGCTCTTGTTTAGTTTTTTGCTGTTACCCCTTGTCTGCGAGTCGCGCGATTTGGTTTATTTTCAGATTCCGGGAATGCCGATTCTAACGCCTGTGTTACTTTTTCCATAACAGCTTCAAACCCTAACTCGTCGATTAGATCCCCAGCTTCCGTAAGCGTGAAATCATAAGTACCATCACCATTGTCGAATTGATGGATTAGACCAGCCCAAACAATAGTACGAATCGCTTTAAAACCAATACCTCCACGTTCAAAGCGAACTAATATCTCCGGAACGGTTAATCCAAGCGTTTCCTCTAATTCAACCAATGCGTTTGTTGTATAACGCAAAGAATAATCAGCGTTTAATTTAACAATCCCTTTCGCTTTGTTCGCCATAGTCATACCTCCTAGAAAATTTAACAAAAAAGGAGTACCCATAATGGGTACCCCTTTAGAAATTACCATTGTCCGTATGTTGTAGCTTCGTTTGCCATTGAGTAGCCGATCTCGATGTCCGTATCACACCATCCGTTTGAAAGTGCATAGAATATGCCATTTTTTTGGTATCCTTTGATGCTTAAACGATATGGATGTGACACTCCTCCATTACTATTTCCATCAGTCACCACGAAATCGCCAGGATAAATGCTTGTGACTTCGGTTGTACCGTTGAATATGCGACATTTTCTTCGAATGAGGAATTTATAACCGCTGACATATTTTTGTTGGTAGTTATCTTTATAAGTATGGTATCCATAGTCATAAAGAGATCCATATGCATAATCAAAGTTTTGACCGCTTACGATCGGAATATAACCATATTCAAATTTAGCGTTATCAGACCGTATGCCAACTTTCCACACGCTTCCATAATCATCCACTTGTACGAATAGTTCGTTTGTATAAATTGTTCCAAGATATGAAATTTCACCGACTGGACCACCCGGTGCGGCATCTTCATAGTCCCAGTACACATTTTGGATCGGACCTTTGTTTATATAAATAATAGGTTGCATAAAAAACACCTTCCTTTTTTTTGATAAAAATTATTGTTTTAGTTATGGCGATACAGGAGTCCATGGTTCATCAAGCTGAAATTCAGCAGAAACCGTTGATGCATCATTATCTGGCCATTCTTTAGAAATGGTAGAAACGAACGCTGTCGCTTCTTCTACATCGGTGCCATTTTCTGATCGTCTTAAAACAACAGTTTCCTTGTTTTTCATTGCATCTTCTATAGCTTTAAAAGCCGCGTCATTTGGAACATAAAGTGCCTCAAGAGAAACGGTGTCGTCCTGTTTCCCATAAATCCATTTGGTATGATCAGAATCTTTTGAACTAGCTTCAATGAGATTTCGAGAAGATTCGGTTGAAAGGTTGGTTTGTTCGGCAACCGGTGTCCAGTTTGGAGATACATCATCGCCGAGGTTGACGAGAACTAAAACAGATGCACCATCAATACCTTTAGATTGGGCCATTGCATTACACCTCCATGATTCTAAATCGGAAACGAATAATACCCTGGCGTGTCATACCATCCGGCGATTCCAGGGTTTCTTCCATTTCCAATCTTGCTAGCATCACACTTAAACCACTACCAACGTCGATAGGCTCCCGGCTGATAGCTTCCAAAATCAAAGGATGGATTTTAATAAGTATCTCTTCATCCCCCGGATAATCGGACCAAGTATGAATCGTTAAGGTTACTTCTTGGCCAGCCGAGGTTTTACTTCCCCAAGGAGAGCCAGTCATCGCTCCAAGGACGATGTAGGGATAAGGTGTTTTTTCATCAACATTATCGAAAACGCCGTTTATTACAGCATTTAAGGAAGGGTCCTGGCTCAACCGCTGATAAACTCCGGATTTCACCATTCCCAGGGTCGATATTTCCTTTTTGTTCATCATAGCTTTTTATACAGCTCCTCTAACTTCTTTAAAAAATCGTCTTTTTCAGCTTCAAAAGCCGGAAATAGGAAGGGTTGTGGCTTTGCACCTCGGAAATTAACCCACCATTCTCCGGTTTTTGGATGTTTAAATGTCCAAGGAGTTTTACGACCAGGAATGTCCGGATGTTGAGCATAGATCCCGGTTCCCCATTCTTGATAAGCCGCATAAGGCAATCGAGAACCAACTCTAATCGCAAGACCATCTTTAAACGGTTCCAGGACAATAGAAGAACGAAGCGTCCCATCGTCCACCGGCGCTCGTTTTTTTGCGCCGCGCTGAATATCAATCGCCTTTTGATTAACAATTTCTTTCGTTTCTTTTTTCTTTTTCTTTGCCAATATCTCGAATTGTTTGATAGCTTTATCTACGCCTTTCATATCCAAGGTGAGTCTTGGCCGAGCCATTAGACCACCTCCGAACAAACAATTGTGAGCATGGTATTTAACTCATCCGGATAAATCGAATCGATTTCAAATACACGACCGTTATACACAATGCGATTGTAAACGGTGATATCCGAACGATACCGCATCACGATTTCATGAGATAATTCACGTTTGACTTGCATGGCTTGATAGCGACGCTCTCCGTTTAACGGTCGAACATGCGCCCAACACGAAAACGCATCTGTCCAGGTTTTCTGACCGCCACCCATTGAATCCGGTGTCTTGGTTGCTGTTTGGACCGTTATCCGGTGTCTTAAATTACCAATCTTCATCGATAGATTCCTCCGGATCGTTCCACTCGCCATTAAACGGATACACGCGCAAATGCTGAATCATAGAAAAATCCGGTTCAGGAACCCTCCCCCGGTTTTCGTACAATTCAGCCATACGATTAAGAACCCATATTTTCACTTCCACAGGAGCTTCATTTTCAATGGTTTGGCCTGTTTCATCGGTAGTTGAAAAATCAGTATTGAGAAACCTTTCAGCTTCGTTACTTGCCGCTGTTTTTAGACTTTGAATTAGATTGTCTTCGAGATTGTTTTCCACCCGAAGATACGTCTTCATTTCGTCCAGCGTCATCGTTATCTTTAGGCTCATCGGCTTTCACCTCGGCCTTCTTGTTTTCGTCTAAAGATTCAACCAACCCGGATTCAATCCAGGATTTTACGAATTTATCGGCTACCTTTAATTTTTTAGAGTCGTATTCTTGGCCAGGAGTTAAAACATTGCTGCCAATGATGACCGCTTGCTTTGGTTTAAATTTCACCCCAAACACCTCCTTGTTTAGAAAAAAGATGAATAAAACCGGGATAGAGATGAACTCTTTACCCGGTTTATTCATTAGGATGCCGGCACATTTAAGATGGTCAAGGCATTTGGACGGATGACACCGCCACCTACTCGGCGTTTATAACGGAATCCAACTAATCCTTGATCAATAAATTTCTCTTCTAAACGCTTAATAGCGCCGCCATTACGGTTTAAAATACGGTAACCCTGCTTAAAGTCACCGAATACCGCCACTTTACCAGCCGTACCAGCTGACGGGATAGTTGGAATATCGTCTTG
>NZ_JBCNBW010000018.1:0-3369 GCF_050478865.1 Aeribacillus pallidus
GATAAACGGATCTATCCATGTTGCTAAAAAATAAGTTTCTTGAATTATTTTCACTAGACTTTCGGGAGTATTGATTGAAATTTTATAAATTGCCCACATTCTATCAAGTAAATCAAAGTGACCTTCTATTTTAGAATCAACATTTATACTTGAATCATCTAGAAGATTGAGCCCTCCATAGAAATGCAAGTATAGAGGAAATTGATTCTTCTTTAATAAAAAGTCAACTAGAAAATTCTCAAGCTTTTCAGTTTCATCCAAGTTTTCTGGAGAAATCGAGAATTTCATTTCATTTCCGTTATTGTTTGTTAAAACAAAATCTCCATTTATTGGTTCTAGTCTATACTCCACCTTGAACATTACAAGTGGCCTCCCCTACCAAACGTATCTGTATTTTTCTCTTTCCTTTGCATTTCACTGAGGCAATAGATTCTGTTTTTGGTTAATATTTGTTAAGAATTCCCAAAAATGTATGCATAGCATTTGTAAATGATTCTAATAGTATGTTGTTAACGTAGGTACAACAAAAGATGGTAGCGTTTCACAAATTCCTCTAAAATCGGAAAATTTATCATCATTACTAATTGTATAAATGGATACGGAGTCTGTATCGATCCAAAATACACTTGATTCTTCACTCATACGAACAACTACCCGATCCAACATATAAGTTTTCCCGTTATATTCCGTAGACCTTCTCTCGATTGTAAAAGCTTTTTTATTAGATGACCACAACACTAAATCACTTGAACAGTCTACTAAGTGAATCATAATATTTTTAAATTGCTTAGCATTTTTTATTTCTACAATATTTAAAATTCGAACGTTTCGTTCTATTTCATCGTTAAAATTTTGCTGAAAAGTAATTCTTATCCCACTTTTATTGCAGTCTTCTTGAAAAAGTTTGTAGACATGAGGGGAAAATATGGTGCAAACATATATTGGATATGCTGACAATTGGCTCATCCATTGTGGAATTAATTTTTCTCCCATCTCCAACAAACTAAATTCTCCAAACTTAAATACATACTTACTTGATCCGTTTACTTCAAATGGAAAATATCCAATATATAAATAGTCTGGAAAGTACCCTATTTGTGCTTTCATTTTCACATTTTATCCCCCTCTACTGGAATTTCATACGAAAATCAAATTTAGAAACAAATATAATAGTTAGTTTTTTAGATAGATGCAGAGTAGTTATACTACAATAACTACTCTGCATTATACGTCAAATAAGATAGATTTTAGTCTCTAAATTCACCTAGTGTTAAAAAGGTTCCCATCGGTACTTCCAAGAATTAGGTATGTTGTAACCCTGTATCGGACGATTTTTTTGTGCATTTTATTAAGAAAATCATAAAAAAGAGGGGCTCCAAAAAGTCAGCTACACTGACTTTTTGGAGCCACTTGAGAATTTTATTAGCTATACGGTGATTCACAAGGTTCGACGAATAGCCCTGACTTAATAATTTTTTCGATAGCCTTGTCACATTTCAACGAACAACCAATGTACATATAGTAATCAAAACCAAAATGAACAAAAAAACTGTGTTGATATTTAAGTTTACACCAGAGAGCTTCTCTTAATACTAGTCTGCATACATGTCCAATGTTCTTAATGCTAATAATATCCCTTTCATGTATTGAATTAAAAAGACTAATCATTTCGTTTGGATATAGTATTTGTCCACTCTGACCTATTTCTTCTAAATCGTATTTCTCTAGATCAGATATTTCTAAAGTCGTAATACCCATATCACTCATGAAATAAAAAACTGCATTCACATAAGCATTTTCTGTCAATAAATATTCATCCATAGTTAAATTGATTCCATCAACATCTGAAAAAGATGTCCATTCATCTTTAAGATAAACATCTTTTTCACTACGATATAGAGGATTGTATTTGGTTACTCTCCAATAATACACTTAATCACCAATCCTTTTTAAGCTAGCATCATATGTTCCAAGTCTTGTTTTTTTACTTCCTAAATTCTTTACTGATGTTGCCATTTTCCATACACCACCACTATGAGAGTCAACATCAGGAGTGATATACCTATTACCCTTTTTAAATACTGGTTGACCATGAGATTTATAGCTTGTCTTTTTTCCCAAACTATTTGCTAAAGCAGTTGCTTGAGCAGTAGTCATTCTAACTTTTTTCGAAGTTCTGGCAAGTTTTAAATATTTGCTTATCTTTCCAACTTTTATATAATTACCAGCAACCGCCCAGGCAACAGCAGACCATAGTTTGTATCCTCTTTTCCCTTCTGCTTTAATTATTAGTTTCCTAATAAATACATTATAATAGTTACTAATATCCTATACGTCTTAGTAGCCATTTGCTGTTTATTGTTGATGAAAATTATAAAATTGGACATCTTTTACAAACTCATCCTGTGCGTACAAGATAACTCAAAAAATTATCATGCAAGGGGGTCGTGGGTTATATGTTTAGGTTGTAACACAAGCGGTTTATTCGGCATTACATCTATGTAAAAAGCCTTAAAGAGAATTTATCTCCTAAGGCTTTTTGTAACAATATAAAGTTATGGTTCAATTTTTACTTAATTCTTTGAGAACTTCTTTTGCTTTTTTTTCAACATCATTTGCATTAAAGTAACAATTATATTTTTTAAGGTCTTCTTCAAAAGGTGAAAATCGACTAGTTATTTCTGATAACTCACCAAATAATTTAAGTTCCTTAGTACTTAAACTATCATAGTCTACATGTAAATTATAAATTACAGTAAAATCATTTGAAAAAGTCTCAGTATCAATTTGTTTATTTAAGTAATCCTGTATCAATTGATATAACTTCTTTGAATAATCAATATCCAAGCATTTTCCCTCCTTTATTTAGGAGTAGCCTTTAATGGCCCCATTGCTTTCCTAGCATACTCAAAATGCAAGATTGTATTTGTTTTCTTATCATATAGAACTTCTAAGTTGTACTTCTTACCATTTCTATACATTATAGTATAGTACATTCGTGCATTTGAACCTCTAGGGTCTTTATAACCTTTACCCTTTATCGCTTGTTGTAGGATTTGTATTGGAACTCTTCTGTCTGGATTATCCATATGCTTTGCAGTAGTTTTAGTAAAGTTCAATCCACCTTTTGTAACTTTACCCGTACCCTTAGCAATTCTTAAATACTTATAAACTTTCCCTACTTTAATATAATTCCCCGCCACAGCCCATGCGACTGCTAAGGCTAATTTATATCCACGCTTTCCTTCTGCTTTTGCTTTTTTATAGGCTTGGTATCCATCATACGTTGCCATGGCTGCATTAAATACGAGCCATACCCAGTTCCCTTCTGGATCCATATAACGGACAGGGTTTCCATGGGCATACGCA
>NZ_JBCNBW010000019.1:0-47340 GCF_050478865.1 Aeribacillus pallidus
TTCTAAAGTGCACGCCTACTTCATGAAAGTGCAAGCCGAATGCATGAAAGTGCAAGCCGAATGCATGAAAGTGCAAGCCGAATGTGCGAAAGTGCAAGCCGAATGTGTGAAAGTGCAAGCCGAATGCATGAAAGTGCAGGCCGAATGTGCGAAAGTGCAAGCCGAATGCATGAAAGTGCAAGCCGAATGTGCGAAAGTGCAAGCCGAATGCATGAAAGTGCAAGCCGAATGCATGAAAGTGCAAGCCGAATGCATGAAAGTGCAAGCCGAATGTGCGAAAGTGCAAGCCGAATGCATGAAAGTGCAAGCCCACTGACCAAAGTACAAGTCATAATGCCAAAAGTACAAGCCAAAATGCTAAAGTGCAATTCAGATATCGAAAACTGGCAATCCAAATGTCAAAAACTGATAGACAACCTGTAACTAGAGCTAAACAAAAAATCAATTGGATAGTTCATACTAAAAAAATTATACCAATCTGTCATTTATTGTTAAACTTTAAAATAATCAAACGTATATGGAGATGGTAGTCCTATGGATAGCCACTTACCTAAAAAAAAATCCACATTATTGGTTCAGTGGGAAGCGGTAAAACAACATTAGCAAGAACGCTCTCTTCTCATCTAAATATTCCATTTTACGAATTAGATAATGTGGTTTGGAAAAGGTTTCAATCTGGGGATGTAAGAAGAAGTGAAAAAGAAAGAGACGAATATCTGCAAAATATCGTTCGTTCGAATGCTTGGATCATCGAAGGTGTTCATTATGAATGGGTCCTTCCAAGTTTTCAGCAGGCAGAGTTAATTATCTATTTAGATACTCCCTATTCTATAAGGACCTATCAAATTATAAAGAGGTTTGTTCGACAAAAATTCGCTTTGGAACAAGCAAATTATCAACCTACTTTCAATATCTTTTGGAAAATGTTTCAATGGAATTCCTTTTTTGAACGACCAAAGTAAACCGAAGATTTTAAACATATTAAGCCAATACGAGGACAAGTTCATCATTGTAAAGAATGACGATGAGATAAAAACATACTTCAAGATGAGATGGCGATAGACTTTATTACACGAAAATACGTTTCTAACACATGACAAAACCTAGAACAAATTAATTTCATCGAACGAATCTAGTCCATTTTCTGCTACAATGATAACTAAAAAGAGACATAGGTGATTCGATGCTTTTAAAAGCCAAAGAAGTGTTACATACCTATTTCGGATATACAAGTTTTCGAAACGGACAGCTTGAGATTATTGAGAAAGTGTTGGCAGGTGAAGATACGATTGGTGTGCTTCCGACCGGTGGGGGGAAGTCGCTTTGTTATCAAGTGCCAGGGTTAGTGCTGGATGGGGTGACGCTTGTGATTTCGCCCCTGATTTCTTTAATGAAGGATCAAGTCGATGCCTTGATACAAATGGGGATTTCAGCAACGTATTTGAACAGTACGTTATCCAAGGCAGAGATGAATGAACGGCTGTTTCTTGCCGAGCTAGGAGAATACCGGTTCATTTATGTGGCGCCCGAACGGTTAGAGGCGCCTTCGTTTCTTTCGTTATTAAAAAAATTGCCAGTCCGATTAGTAGCGATCGATGAAGCGCATTGCGTGTCTCAATGGGGGCATGATTTTCGTCCGCATTACCGGATGATTCGGCCGATGATGGAATCGCTCCCAGCCAAGCCGGTCGTCGTTGCTCTTACCGCCACGGCGACGCCTGAAGTGTTGCACGATATTCGAACGCATTTTCAAATTGACCAAGCGAATGTCGTTGTAACGGGTTTTGCTCGTGACAATCTGTCGTTCCATGTGTTAAAAGGGGAAAACCGCCGTGAGTTTGTGCTTCAGTATGTGAAAAAACGAAAAGACCATGCTGGGATTATTTATGCAGCGACAAAAAAAGAAGTTGATGCACTGTATTCGTTCTTCAAACAACAAGGAATCGCGGTTGGTAAGTATCATGCAGGTTTAACGAAAGAAGAACGCGATCAGTACCAAGAAGATTTTATTCATGACCGTCTGACTGTCATGGTTGCAACCAACGCGTTTGGGATGGGCATTAACAAATCGAACGTGCGCTATGTGATCCACTATCAAATGCCGAAAAATATGGAGTCGTATTATCAAGAAGCAGGACGAGCCGGTCGCGATGGGGAACCAAGTGAGTGTTTTTTGCTTTTTTCTCCACAAGATGTACATATTCAAAAGTTTCTCATTGAACAATCACAGCTTTCGTCGGAACGAAAAGAAATGGAGTATCAGAAGCTCAATAAAATGGTCGACTACTGTCATACAGAGTCGTGTTTGCAGACATTCATTTTGCGCTATTTTGGGGAAACGACGTCTAATGAGCCGTGCGGTCGATGCTCGAACTGTACCGATGACCGAGAACAAATGGATATTACGACAGAAGCGCAAATGGTCTTTTCGTGCATCAAACGTATGCGTGAGAATTTTGGGAAAACACTGGTCGCCCAAGTGCTCAAAGGTTCGAAAAATAAACGGGTGAAAGAACTTGGTTTTGACCAACTCTCCACATATGGCTTAATGAACAACTTAACGGAAAAAGACATCATCCAGCTGATCGATTTTTTACTCGCCGAAGGATATTTAGGGTTAAAAGGGGAGCAATATCCCGTGGTGACTCTCCACAACCGGGCGTATGAGGTATTAAAAGGTGAGCGGTCCGTCTATCGAAAAGTGGCATACAAAGCAAAGGAGATGGAAGAAGATACGGAACTGTTTGCCCGTCTGCGTGCATTACGAAAAGAATGGGCCGAAAAAGAAGGCGTCCCGCCATACGTCATTTTTTCTGATCAAACATTACGTGAGATGAGTGCCCTTTTACCAGTCGACGAAGAGGCGCTCTTGCAAGTCAAAGGAGTGGGTACCGTCAAAGCGAAAAAGTATGGCTCAGCCTTCTTGGAGGTTATCCGTGCGTATGTGGAGGAAAACGAATTGGTCATGAGGTAGGTCAAAACGAAAGAAGAAATAAAAACGCCCGACGCTACTAGGACATATGTATGGTGGGTTAACGTACTTATTTATAAATTGTAAAATAATGGTACTACAACTAACGTAAACAGGTTAGTTGAAGTGGAAGTAATTGGAATAAAAAGGATGAATAAACAATGTCGTATCCATTCGATTGCATTACCAACTTTATTTTCGTGGAAACTGAAATTGCCCCAGCAGATGTGATTTTAATTCCTGGTGCGAACCATCCTCAACTAATGGAAAAAGCAGCTTCCTTGTATCAACAGGGATTCGCACCATACATACTTCCATCTGGCGGATATAAACCACATGTAGGAACTACTGAATGGGAATTTTTACGAAATATTGGCATTGCAAATGGAGTGCCTGAAGAAGCAATTTTAAAGGAAGATCAAGCACAAAATACGTTTGAAAATGCACGTTTTTCGTTGGAAGTTCTACAAAAAACAGGTATACACCCTAGAAAAGTTATATTGGTCTGTAAAGCAGGACACTCTCGTCGAGCATTATTAACTTATCAAACGGTATTTCCAAAAGAAACTGAGTTCTTCATCTCGCCTGTCATCGACAGGTATGGAATAACTAAGGAAAATTGGTTTTTGTCTGAAGTTGGAATAAGTCGTATAATGACTCAAGTTGAAAAAATCGGTAAATACTTTGGTCCTCATATTCCGAATTGGGTTAAATAATACACAGATTTTGTCTGTGCTACTTCGGAGCTTTAACTGAATAAAGTGAAAGTATAAAATCAACGCCCAGAGTGATCATTCTCTGAGCGTTTTTGTTTATTGGTAAGCGATTTTTACTGTGAATTAAAGTGTTATTTGATATGTTTTTTAAGATTTTCACCACATTATCGGAACTACTAATTTTAAAAACTCATTCTCCTGTTCAAAAAAATAAAAATTCAAAAGGATTATGTAAATAAATATTGAATATATTGTCGATAAAAGAAGAATGTTTCCAAAGCTGTTCGTGATAACCCTCATTACTAATCAGTGTGGTGTAGAACATGAATACTTTAAAAGATTTTCCGTTCCCGTTTACGAAATCCTCCTATCAATACAGCAACAATTCAAAGCAAGTTTTCCCACCAAGGTGTCTAACGGTTACGGATAAGTATAAGGAAGAAATCGAGTTAAAAAGAAAGCTGTTAACTCAACATAATGAAAGGTGTTACCAATCGTTGCCGCACTCAATCGAAGCGCAATGGGAAATCATGATTGTCCTTATGGAAGAGCTGGCAACATATGAGCCAACTTGTTTTTCGTTGGAAAGGAAAGGGAACGAGTATCGTTTTGTCAATCATCTTTTAGAAGAAGAAGAAACATTTATTTTTCGTGATATGAAGACCATCAGTCTTGAACCGCTTGACCTGATCGGACGTCATACCCAAGAAGATCTGATTCTGATGGGTGACCGTGATGCTGATCTGTATTTGGATGCAGGACAGTTATGTTTCCCGTCTAATTGGTCATTATGTTTCACTTTAGGTATGGACTTTAAGTCGATTCATTTTCCTGTTCCTGGTATTTCCGAAAATAACTTTATCGATAAAGTACAGCGCTTTATTAAACATATTCGACCGGGTCATACATGGGAACGGAAAAATTGGTCCATCACCATCGGGGCTAAGCTTGATACTCCTTTTGAAACCTATTCGGAATGGGGAACTCGCCGGTTGGAAGTGACCGCTGAAAATGCGGGAGAGTTAGTCCATCTGAGAGTGGAGGTTCAACGACTTCACCGTCTTCCGATATCCAATGATGTGTTGTTTACGATACACACGTATTTGTTACCTGTAAAGGCATTACAGGCGAACCGCGAATGGCTGCAATTGTTCTATCAAAATATCAAATCGTTGCCGGCAGACATTTGTGAATATAAAGGAATTTACCTGTTCCAACAACCGTTACTCGCTTATTTGGAAAATATGTTCATGAAGGAATGAATGATGATATGCGGGAGATTGAAAACTTTTTAATAGATAAAAAGCATGTACTACTGTTTGCAGATGACAAAGGGATTTCATTTATTCAACCCATTACCGATCAAATCAAAGAAAAAAACCTATCTTTTGAACTTGTGTATTCACCATTCGAGCCAAGTGAGAAAAAGCTTACCGGATGGTTATCGAACCAACAAATCGGTACGGCTTTGTTTATTTTAGCCGCTTCCAATATAGCTCAAAAAGTTTATCAGCTTGCCCGACAAGCAGGGTATTTCAACGAG
Source organism: Aeribacillus pallidus (assembly GCF_050478865.1). Lineage (NCBI taxonomy): Bacteria > Bacillati > Bacillota > Bacilli > Caryophanales > Bacillaceae > Aeribacillus > Aeribacillus pallidus. The sequence continues at coordinate 5,231 of NZ_JBCNBW010000019.1, forward strand.
GATATTTATCTACAAAAAATAGGCAATGGTCACAAACGAGTATTTTGTTCCAAATGTCATTTTATGAATGAAGTGAACAACGAGGAACCGTTTCATTGTCAAAACTGCCAGTTAAGAATCAAGCCTTCTAATCATTATTCGTCCTATCATCATGCCTACCTAGGATACCCTGTGTTCTCAAGAACGGAGGAGTGTAATGGAACATTTAAGCAATCATAACCTGTTACTGACGGTCAAGAAAATCATACCGGAAACGCGTGATGTGAAAAGATTTATTTTAGCTCCTAAGAATCAACCTCTTCCTTCCTTCGGCGCAGGTGCACATATAACGTTACATTTGCCGTTGGAACATTCAATCGTATCTAGACAATATTCCATCATCAGTAACCCGCTTAGTTTCAATCATGAGTATGAAATTGCGGTGAAAAAAATAAGCGTCGAAAAAGGTGGCTCATGGTATTTGCATCATAAAGTAAAAGAAGGAGATACGCTTTTAGCGTCACCTCCAGATAACTTTTTTCCACTACGGTTTGAAGCTCGCCATCACGTACTGTATGCGGCAGGGATAGGAATAACGCCGATCTTATCCATGATGGCACATCTAACTTCTCTAAATGCTTCATTTGAATTACATTATGCAGCTAAATCGATCGAAACTTGTCCGTTTTATCAAATGATTAAATCCGATTATGGAGACAAAGCCACCTTTTATTTTATGGAACGGACGAAAAAAAGGGCTTTATTAAAAGAATCGTTAAAAAACCAACCGATCGGTACACATGTTTATATTTGCGGTCCGGAATCTTTTATAGAAGATATGAAATTTTTTGCTAGAGAAGCTGGTTTTAAAGAGCAAAATATCCATGTTGAACGGTTTCGAGCTCATATACTGCCTGAACTTACCCGTCCCTTTTCTGTTTACTTACAAAAGTCAAAAAAAATGATCGAGGTTCCTAAAAATCGTTCCTTACTAGAGGTTCTTAGAGAAAATGAGATCCCCATTCCCTATTCTTGTAAAATGGGGATTTGTGGGACATGTGAAGTAGATGTGATTGATGGGAACGTACTGCATTTTGATTCTTTCTTAACCGATGAAGAAAAAAAATCTAAACTATTGGCATGTGTTTCAAGAGGAGTCTCTCAATTAACACTTGATTTGTAGCTTTGGAAAGGGAGAAAGATGAATCTGCAATTTAAAGCATTAATGGATGTAAGATTTATCATCCATTAATGCTTATTTCATTTTCTTCTAAAATGAAATCCGCACTCTTTATCGCTGATCTGAAATGGTTGCATTGTTATTTGCAGCTTGCAATGCAGGAATATCATCATACGGTGGTCCCATAGTTGTACCTGCTAATAATACAATATCGAATTCATTTGGAGGAACTCCCCATGAGTTACCATCAAATGTTGTAAAAGCACGATCCACTAAAAAACCACCTTTAGTGTTGTAAACGACATTGTTATTTATCTGTCCCGTTGTATTCGGGTTAATATACATTCCTGTTCTCAGTGAATAAAAAGTATTATTTTCTAGTAATATATTGGAAATGTTGTTCTGAGAAACAACTGCTCGATTAACAATCCATCCTGACATAGGTCCTGGCTGTGGTGGACCATAGATGGTATTATTAACAAGACTTACATTGGCTCCTCCCACTTGAATAAATTCTTTCGCATATGGAACATCACTGGTGATGGTTAGCCCGTCAATCGTCACATCACTAGCTGATACCAATAAAGGAATCACATTTGCTTGTAAGAGCAGCAATGGGTCGGATTCACCTAATAAAGTAATACCAGATTTATTAACGTTAATCTGAGCTGTTATTGGATAGGTACCTTCTAAAATATGCACTGTACCCCCAACATTCACTGCGGCTATCCCTTGTGGAATCGTTCCAAATGGATTAGCTCTACTTCCGTCTCCTCCTACTGATCCAGCCATTACATATATGTTATTAGGGTCTACTATTTGATTAATTTCATTATTTAATGCATCTTGGACACTTGATACAGTTGGATAGCCTGATGCAGGACGATTATCTAACAACCCTTGTAGCACTTCATCCTGTTGTAAAACCGTAAGAGCATTATAAGCTGTGAGATCAAGACCAAGTAATGGATCTTCAATTGCTGCGCGCATTTCAGTGATATCTTGTGCTGCATTGACAGCTGCTAATTCTAGATTTAGGACTTGGGAAAGCTGGGCATGTCTAAACTCGTTCTGAGGTATGAATCCTGAATCCTTTAGAGCAACACTCTGTACTTGGCTGCGATTAGCTGTCCAAGCAAGTACTCCGTCTGCCATGTTTACGAATTCGACTTCATAGCGGGTAGGTGGCTGAGGGAAAATTTGGTTTACAGAACAGTTGGGAGCAATATTAAGTGTTGCTGTATGTTGGAGCGTCTTAGGGGTCGTTGCTAAATCATAAATATTAACAGTCACTACCTGTCCACTTGTTGTATTATTCAAGACTTCAACAATTGTGCTTCCTGGTCGTGTACTTACCACAACAGGCCCTGTTGTAAGTGTCGATATTCCAGGGGATGGTATTTCCTCTACCTCTACAAGATCCTGGTTACTAAATATATTTTGTACCAAAAACGAGCCTATGTTTAAAGCGGTGATTGGTGTAACATTTCGTCCTCCAATCCAAGCAAACATGTTATCGACCAATCCTACAATTTCTACTTCAAATCTAATTGGGGGTCGTGGAAAAATGGTAAACTCAGAACTATTATTTTCTACATTTAGGGTAGTAGTATTGTGCACGGTTTTTGGGCAAGTACTCAAGTCATAAATGTTAATAGTAACTGGAACAGTAGAATTAGTATCATTCTGAATTTGAACAACAAGACTCAAAACGGCACGGTCTGTTACAACCGGTCCTGTAGTAAATGTAGCCATTTTCTTCCTCCTTTTTTAAAATGAAGAGCGAGTTGCAAAACTAAAAAACATTCTAGAGTACTTATAAGAATACGAATAAGATAACGATGAATCCGAAGAAGGAGTGGTATTAAACTTACGTCCAGCGACTTTCCTAGACTGTGTATGTTTTTTTGTTTTTGCAACATGTTCCTATTTTATTAAATGCAAAAGTAGTATTTTTGAAACGGCCAAGCTTATAAGGATATTTCATCAATTTTTATAGATTGATGAGTGGTTTGTAAGATTGTATGGCGATAAGGATGTTCCTCCTTGGGAGCCAAGGGGGATAGGCAACTTTGGAAAACAAGAAGATAGATACATTTCTCAATATATAAACAATAAAATCTAATTCTGTAAAATCACACATTTTTATTTTGATTATTAATTGTCCAAACGAATTTTAATAGAAAGCCATAAATGATTGACTCTCACGTTGCGTGATACTTTAAAGTGAAAAGGGAAGGGAGGTCAAAGGGATGGCAATGAAGGTAAAAGAAGTGGCCGATTTAGTTGGGATTAGTGTGCGCACACTCCATTACTATGATGAAATCGGATTGTTAACTCCCGAAGAGACGACGGAAGCGGGGTACCGTCTCTATTCGGATCGAAATCTTGAGATGCTGCAGCAAATTTTATTTTTTAAAGAGCTTGGCTTCCCTTTAAAGAAAATTAAAGAAATTATCAGCGATCCGTCATTTGATCGAAAAAAGGCATTGGAGCTCCATCGAAAAAGATTGGTTGAAAAACGGCGGCAGTTGGATCAAATGATTGCGACGATTGATAAGACGATTCAACATATGGAAGGGGAAATTGAAATGTCGAAAAAGGAAATGTTTGAAGGATTTGATTTTAGCCAAAATCCGTATGAGCAAGAAGCACGTGAACGTTGGGGCGATGACGCGGTCGACAAAGCGAACGCTAAAATTGGGAAGATGTCGAAAGAAGATCAGAAAAAATTAGCCGATGACATGAATGCGATTTATCAACATTTAGCTTCCCTTCGCCATGGTGCCCCAGACTCTGATGAAGCGCAAGCCGCGATTAAAGAATGGTACAATTTATTAAATCAAATTGGTCATTATTCCCTCGATGCGTTCAAAGGATTAGGCCAATTGTACGTAGATGATGAACGTTTTACAAAAAATATCGACCGATTCGGCGAAGGCTTAGCCCAATTCATGTGTGAAGCGATGGCCATTTTTGCGGATAAAAACAAACCATCTTGAGCAGGGGTGAACCCTGCTTTTTTTGTTAAGAGGAAACTTGTGAATAATGTCGAACATGTTTAAATAATAAGTATTCGAAATTAGGTGATCGACATGAACATTGTGATTGCTCCAGACTCATTTAAAGGAAGTTTATCCTCATTAGAAGCCGCAACGATGATGCAAAAAGCGTGTCTTCATGTTTTTCCAGAAGCCGATGTCATTTTAAAACCAATGGCTGACGGTGGGGAGGGGACGCTTGATACCTTGTTATTTGCAACTAAGGGGAACCGACGACTCGTAGCTTGTACCGGCCCAAGAGGAGAATCCATTCATGCACCGATAGGGGAACTACTAACACAACAAACAGCGATTATTGAAGTGGCTACAGTAGCTGGCCTTACGCAAATTCCAATAGACGAAAGAGACCCTTACAAGACGACGACATATGGGATTGGAGAATTAATTCGCTTTGCGGTAGACAACGGATGGAAAAAGATCATTGTGTGCTTAGGAGGAAGTGGGACGAACGACGGTGGATTAGGGATGCTGCAAGCACTTGGCGTAAAATTTTTTGACCAGACCGGAACAGAAATAGGAACATACGGCGCTGATTTATTGAACGTTCATGATGTAGAGGTGTCTGGCTTGCATCCTCAATTATCCAACGTCAACTTAGTGGTTGCATGTGATGTCGATAATCCGCTTTGCGGGCCAAACGGGGCGAGCGCTGTCTATGGTCCACAGAAAGGAGCGACGACAGAACAAATCGAGGCTTTAGATGAAGCCCTGCACCGATACGCTACCTTATTGGAAGATGCACTCGGCGTACAAGCGCAACATTTACCTGGAGCGGGTGCAGCGGGAGGTCTTGGGTTTGCCTTAATGATGTTAGGGGCGAACATGCAATCAGGAGCTCAACTTGTCGGAGAACATATTGGTTTAGAACAAGCCATTCAAACCGCAGACCTTGTCATAACGGGTGAAGGAAAAAGCGATAAGCAAACATTTTACGGAAAAGCACCAGGGTACGTGGCGATGCTGGCGCAAACATATAAAGTTCCAACCATATTAATTTCAGGAAGTCTAGATGATTCGATTACCGATTTACATTCCTTATTTGCGGGATGTTTTTCGATTGTAAACAAACCGATGAGTTTAGTCGAATGTATCGTTAATGCAGACAACTTACTGTATGAACAAACAATCAATGTCATGCATTTTTGGAAATCGATGATAAATAGATGAACTACTTAATATCCATAAAAGTGAGGACTAATGTTTACAACAAAAAGGGAAATCAAATTTAAACAAAGGGGAGTTCTTGTATGGAAGGTTGGGGCTTACTATTCGTCATTTTGTTAGGTGTGTTGTTTATTATTTATGCTACAGCTAAATTAAAGCTTCATCCATTTTTATCTTTATTGGTTTCTGCTTTTGGAGTTGGTATTTTAGCTGGATTGCCATTAGCTGATGTTGTGAATGCGATCAATTCTGGCTTTGGTGGTTTAATGGGAGGAATTGGCCTTGTCATTATCTTTGGTACAATTATTGGGGTTTTTTTAGAAAAAACAGGAGCTGCCTTAAGAATGGCAGAGGTAGTCTTACGTTTGGTTGGTGAAAAACGTCCGCAATTGGCGATGAGTTTGATTGGAGGTATTGTCAGCATACCCGTTTTTTGTGACTCTGGTTATGTCATTTTGTCATCATTAAAGAAAGCGCTCGCTAAACATGCGAAAGTAACCGTAGCTTCCATGGCGATTGCACTTTCAACGGGGTTATTTGCTACACATACTTTGGTTCCGCCAACTCCTGGTCCAATTGCAGCTGCAGGTAATATTGGGGCTGAGAGCTATTTAGGAACAATTATTTTGATCGGTCTTATTGTGGCTATTCCTGCCATCATGGCGGGATACTTTTGGGCAATAAAGGTGGGAACAAAGATTCATGTCAAAGGTGAAGAGGAGTTAAAATATAATTATGAGGACGTTGTAAAAGAGTTTGGGAAACTTCCTTCGACATGGAAGTCTTTTGCTCCTATTATTGTTCCTGTTCTACTAATTGCTCTCGGTTCAATTGTTCAATTTGCTGGTTGGACGGGAGATGGAGCGAATGTCCTTCTCTTTCTTGGATCTCCAGTCGTCGCTTTATTTATAGGTGTATTATTTGCTTTCTTATTAGTTTCTACATTGAACGAAGAGACATTGACGAATTGGATTGGGATCGGAATTAAAGAAGCTGCACCTATATTGCTGATTACTGGAGCAGGGGGAGCATTTGGTTCCGTGATTAAAACAACGTCAGTTTCATCATTTATTGAAGGATTCGCTAGTAGTGACATAGCAACTGGTTCATTTTTTGTTCTGATACCATTTTTGATTGCAGCCGCATTAAAAACGGCACAAGGTTCTTCTACTGCTGCCCTTATTATCACTTCTTCACTCGTCGCTCCATTACTCGGCGAAATAGGCATTACATCACCAACAGCTTTAGCGCTTGTTGTGATGTCTGTTGGTGCAGGAGCGATGGTCGTTTCTCACGTGAACGATAGCTATTTCTGGGTCGTAAAAGAATTTAGTGGAATGTCTGTAACCGACGCCTATAAAGCACAAACGGCAGCTACTCTCATCCAAGGTATCGTTGCTATGATAGTTACGATGATTTTATGGATCATTTTTGTATAGGTTCTTTAAATAAAATGAGGCTGGATCCATCTATGGAATCAGCCTCTATTTCATAAAAACAGTTTCTATTATTAATCGATAAATATCTCAACAATTAAAAGCACATAAATAAAATCCATTTTCAAGATCAGCAATATATATTGCCTTCACTCGCTTTTCAATTGCCTAAAAATCGATGAACATGTCTTAAAACCAATACGAATATTCTTGATTACCAAATACAAAAAAAATTTCGCCGTAAATCACAGCGAATATTCCACCAGCTGTAGTGTAATCACTAATCCCCAATAGAAGCACAGTTAGTTGTAGAAGGGAAAAAGACAGCTACCACTTCGGGATATATATTTTATGAATTAGAAAATGAAGCCTTACCTCAAGTAGGAGAATACAGTATAGTCTTAAATTCAAAAGACGAACCAGTAGCAGTCATTCGTACTGAATCTGTTGAGGTGCTTCCAATGAATGAAGTGTCTGAAGAATTTGTATTAGCAGAAGGAGAAGGCGATTATAAAACTTGGTGGGATGCACACGAAAAGTTTTTTACTGAAATCTTAAAGGAATATAATAAAGAATTTTCTCCTGATATGTTAGTAGTGTGTGAACGATTTAAAACTGTTTATACCACAAAATAATAAACGGGGGACTTTAGCGTGAAGTCCCCCAATTAAGGTTATTTCCAAACACGTTTCAATTGAAAAAATTCTTGCACGTACCCCCAAACAGATACTGGAGACATGATCATTTGATAAATAAGGACATACAAAAGAAATCCCATTTTATTTTTACGCACACGTAAATGTAATGGTTTAAATACTTGATCTCTTTGGTAAACATAAAGGATTCCATAGCTGATTAACGTTAAGGGAAGAACGAATAAAGTCATTGGACCGACGATCCAATAATATCCGAAAAAGGCGAGCAGAAGTCCAGGGATCCAAAACAACGTATAGGAAACATCTAAATAAGGCATGATGAAATTGGTGCCGGTTAAATATTTGGTATACAGCATTGGTTGTTGCCACGGTTTAATCTCTTTTAATCCTTCGATCATTCCTCGTGCCCAACGTGACCGCTGCTTTATAAAATGGGAAAAAGTAGTTGGCACTTCTGTAAAAGCCACTGCTAATGGTTCAAAGTATACTTTCCACCCTTGTTTCAAAAAGCGCCACGTTAACACAATATCTTCGCCAATCGCATTCGGCCAACCGTCAACCTCTTTTACACACTCGGTTTTATAAAGACTAAATGCCCCTTGTGCGACTAATGTTCCTTGATACAACCCTTGTAATCTTTTAATCGACGCAATCCCTAAAAAATAATCCCACTCTTGGATTTTCGTCCAAACGTTTTCACGACTATTTCTCACTAGAACCGATCCGGCTACCGCACACACTTCCCGTGGGCTACTTTTCATCCGAGCTACTAAATAGCGCACAGCGGAAGGATGAAGGAGCGTATCGGCATCTAGTGTAATGACATAAGGAGTCATTACATGTGCGAGCCCGTGATTTAGTGCATGAAATTTTCCTTTTTTATATTCATGGAAAATACGCACGTTCATCCTTAATTCCTGACTAGCGTTTTGGATTTCTGAAACTGTATTATCCGTCGAACCGTTGTTGATGACAATCGTTTCAATCGTTCCAGAATAGTCTTGATTTTTAATGTATCTTAACGTCGTCGCAATCGTTTTTTCCTCATTATAAACAGCGATTAATATCGTTACAGGGTCTGTTGGATATTCGATTTTTAATTTTGGTTGTCGATCAAGAAGGAGACTTGAAACAAGAAAGGCATTTAAATAACCTGGGATATAGGCAATACCGGTTATTATGATTACTGCCATCGGAAAAGAAACGATGTCTGCTAAATCTTTTACCCAAGGGATAGAGAGATAGATAGAAAAGACCATCCACGTAAAGGCCGCACAATGACCAAGAAAAAATTTCGTGAGAACGGGAAGGTACCATTTTCTTGTTTCTAGCTCGATAGGTGGTTTGGATGAAGGAATATTTGGTTGCACGTTACCATCCACCTTTAAACTGAATGAAAATGTGAAGAATATCCTTATTCTGAAATAGTGTACAAAACTCTTATTCTATTTTCTATAGAGGGAAAAAGTTAAAAACGCCACTATATTCCATTGAATATAAGAAAGAGGCTGACTATGGAGCCAGCCTCTCTTTTATTAAAAGAAATCATAGAAAAACGGCTTGATCGGTGGGATGATGTTGTTCAACCGTTCGATGTCCTCTTCGCTTCCAGTTAAAAGTCCTAGTTGGTCAAGTTCGTGTGGTCGTTTGTAACCGAATAACAGAGTGGAAAGGGTATTAATGGTTAAATGAACACCTTGACCTTGCACTTTGTCTTTTGGAATCGGGGTAATTTGCTCCTTCGTTAAGACATAGGATTGATCATTCCATGGGGCGAACGTGTCAGTGACATGAAGAACGACCTCTTCTTTCACGTCGCCCCATTGAAATGGATATTGATTTAAAAAGGACTCCACATCGACAATGCGCACCATAAAATATGGGATCATTTCTTGTTTGATTCGTGGTTCGTCGAGGGAAAAGAACAATGGTTCCTGTTCCCATGTGATCATCGTGAGCTCTTCAATCATCGAATCGTGCTGACAAATAAAATTCCACAACGCTTTTCGGGCCTCTTTCGTTAAAGCGACAAATTCTTCGACTTTCATTTTTTTATTGTTGACTTCGTATAAAAGATATCCATTTGGATCTCCGTTTGGATCATAATAAACGGCAGCAAAAAGGTCACTGTATACTGATTGTAGCCACCATTCACGGGTACGAACGAGCATGCCGCTAAATTGTTGAGCGTACTGTTCATACACACGTTCAATGTCGGAGTGGTGCTTCTCTTTTTGAAATCGTTTGATTGTTCCTTCGACTTCACCTTGAGGGATTAAGTCAGACTTTGTAAGCGTACTTTTTAACTGATTGGCAAACAATTCCCATCCGAATTTTCGGTAAAAAGCGACGTGAAACGGATGAAGCATGGAGATCAAATATCCATTTTCTTTTAAAAATGTTAACGATTCTTGTAGCATCTTTCGGACATACCCTCTTCGGCGGTACTCCGGGTAGGTGGCGACCCCAGCGATGCCGCCCATTGGGATTTTTTCTTTTCCAAGATACACGTCAAAAGGGATGATATGCAGTTTTGCAGCAAGGAACTCTTCGTCCAAAATTCCTAACAAGTGATGCTGGTGAAACCGTTGCATTCGTTCCTCTCTTTGTTCTGCAGGCACTTGGTATTGAAAGGCGTACTCTGACATTTTCAACACATCAAGGAAATGTCGTTCGTCTAGTTTTTGAATATTCATCATTTGTTCCTCCTTAAAGGCAAGTAAAGCGGTAAAGGTGGCATGTAAATTTACGAATCCAGCAAGTAACATTGTAGGTTTGGCAAGTAACCCACGATTTTCAGCAAGTTAAGTGACATAATCCACTCAAAAGTCCGCCTATTTAATAAAATTAAACCAGCTCCTTGTTTAAAAACACCCCATTATCAAAAAGTGGGATAAAAAATAACTTCTTCGACACTCCCATTCTGCTTAAAAATCTAGTAAATTAAAAAAGCGGTCCTATCAATCTTTTACTTTCCATATTCGAGCTAGCTGTATCAATTTCCTTTTATTAAAAGAGGAGAGCCTTTACAATTTTGCTAATGTGAATATAATGGGGGCGGAAAAGAACGAAGGAGTGAATAGTATGATGAAGCAAATCCACAAATACCTCGTATTTGTCATGCTTGTTTTCGTGGCTGTCATCACCGCTTGCTCAAATGTTGGGGAACGAGAACGCGTTGTCGTCCAATTGGAGCAGGTCCATGACGGCGATACTATTAGAGTGATTTACAACGGTAAAGCTGAGAATGTGCGTTTTTTACTTATTGATACGCCAGAGACGTCACATCCTACGAAAGGTGAACAGCCATATGGCCAGGAAGCCAAGCAATTAACAAAACAACTGGTTGAAAACGCCAAAAAAATAGAATTAGAGTTTGACCAAGGACCGAAGCGAGATAAATATGATCGGCTTCTTGCTTATGTCTATGCGGATGGGAAAATGGTTCAGAAAGAACTTTTAAAACAAGGATTGGCAAGGGTTGCGTACGTATACGAACCGAATACGAGATACGTAGACGAATTTCGAGCGATTGAACAGGAAAGTCGTAAACAAAAAATCGGCGTATGGGAAGTAGAAGGCTATGCACAAAACGATGGGTTTCACCCAGAAGTGATGAAAGAAGAAAAACAAACCTCTGCCAATGGATGTGATATAAAAGGAAACATTAATTCTAAAGGAGAAAAAATTTATCACACCCCTGATTCCCCTTGGTACAAGCAAACGAAACCGGAAGTTTGGTTCTGTTCTGAAAACGAAGCGATTTCCTCTGGCTTTCGAAAAGCGAATGTCAATTAAATACCTATCCTTTGTACAAAGCCGCTTGCTTTACAAATGGGAGCATGTGGTTTTTTTACAAGGCTATGTTATATTTCATTGTTGATTTTTAGCAAGTTGTTCACACGGCGGCGACTCCAGCGGGAACGAAAAGCCGCAAGACCCATACTTGAGCGTAGCGAGGGAAGCGGCTTGCGGCTTTCCCGCAAAAAGCGTCCGCCACAAGCGTAATGTATAAAAATCAACAGTATCCTTTAACTAAGCCTTTTACAAAATTAAAGATGTTGAAAAAGGAATCGTCCATCATCTTGACGATTCCTTTTATTATTTACTCCTCGTTTGACCGTACAACAAGCACGTCACATTTCGCATATCGGGCAATATGTTTAGTCTTTGAGTGTGCAAAAAAATTAAAGGGAATGAGTTAGTCAGCACCCTATCGACTGCTTATCGCACAAAAAGTACCTCAAAAAGAGGCACCTTTGTCATGTACAATCTTCAGCTTTATTTTGGTGTAATGGTGGAGGAATTAACCAACCTTTTTCTTTATTAAGTCGAAGAATCTTTGCACCTAGAGTTGCTTTTTGAATGTGAAATTGCCCAAACATCATTGCAATGTCTTCTCGGATTGATTGACCTATAATCTGACTACATGAAACTAATCCTGCTGCAATGTCTTTAGACAATGAAGCTGCTATTTCAGGGTCTTGAAAACGTGCACCTACAGGAATGTCTTCTAAACATGCTTTAGGGCGTTCTGGAGGTGATGGTGGTAAACCAATTCCGTTATTTTTAAGTAAAGTTTCAATTTCTTTAATTTCTTGTTGTCCACCTTGAATAGCTTCTTCAAGTAATTTCCGTAAATCTTCATCACCTGCATGGTTAAGATAAGTTTGGTAACCTGCAACTAATCCTTTAGTTGTCAATAGAAACGCCCACGTTCCAAAAACTTCGCCATAGTGCATCGGTTCATTAGTTGGATTTCCACTTAAAATCCCCATAAAACCCCTCCTTATCGTTTTTGTAAAATCCATAGACTTCCTCCTTGCAGAGGAGTTAATAGTGCCATAACCCCAATATCAAGGGAGTTACAAGTAAATTATTTGTATGGGGATTTACTTTTATTCATCCTTTAAAAAAGACTTATGGTATCAGATGCGAACGAATCTTATATAAATTTTGTCTAACTGTGAGGATAGTCATAGGACTTTTGTCGATTTCTTGGGAAATGTTCTCGACAAAGTCTGCAACTGCGTTTATTTCCTTCTTAAATAAAAAATGAAACACCAATATGACATTTGTCATGTAAAAACCATGACACCCTTTACTAACAGCAAACGATTTGCTCGAGTAAAATGTTGGTAAAAGGAGGAGAAAACATGGAGACGGTCATTCAAATAAAAGAAGTGTCCAAAATGTTTCGTGATCTGAAAGCGGTTGACAGGGTAAGTTTAATGATCGATCGAGGAGAAACCGTGGCCATTTTAGGTCCGAATGGGGCGGGAAAAACGACTCTGATTTCGATTATGCTTGGCATATTAAATCCAACATCTGGAGAAGTTCAACTGTTTGGAAAAAAGCCGAACCAAGTCCGTAACCGAATCGGGGTGATGCTGCAACATTCAATTATTCCCGATGATGTAAAAGTAAAAGAACTCATTGATTTATTCCGCAGCTACTATCCGCATCCTTTTTCTCACCAAGAACTGCTTCAAATGGTCCTGTTAGAAAATCAGGCTAACACGATGGCTCAAAAATTATCAGGTGGTCAAAAACGGCGACTAGCTTTTGCGTTAGCGATGGCCGGAAATCCCGATTTGATTTTTTTAGACGAACCGACTGTCGGCATGGACGTTACTTCAAGAAAACTGTTTTGGGAAAAAATTCAATCGATGAAGCGATCAGGTAAAACCATTTTATTTACGACGCATTATTTAGAAGAAGCAGAGGCAGTGGCCGATCGAATTGTCGTCATTCATAAAGGAAAAAAGGTGTCAGAAGGTCCGTTAACATACATTCAACAAACATTTATGAAAAGGGCGGTAACATTTACGTGGAAACAAGAAGAAGTAGCGATGTTTTCAGATTTTCCATATGTAGAGAACGTCATGAAAGATGGGGATCGTGTAACGCTTTATACAAATGATTCGGATGCCTTGTTACGGGAGTTATTTTTACGAGATTTGCCAATATCCGATGTTTTTGTGGATAAGGGAAGCTTAAACGATTTATTTGATGATTTAACGAAAGGGGAAATGGTGGATGCACGCGCTTTGGATGCAGTGCAAAGTGGAGTTTCTGAAAACGTTTCGTAATCGGATGTTTCTCTTTTTTTCATTGTTTATGCCAATCATGTTTTATTATATATTTACCAATTTAGTTAATCGTGATCTTCCATTTCGTGAGGAGTGGGAAGCCCACTATTTGATGTCAATGGCTTTATTTAGTCTTATTAGTTCATCGGTGTGCTCGTTAGGAATTACGTTTGTTTATGAGAATAAATTGGGTTGGTCAAAAATGATTCGGCTTACTCCATTAAAAGAAGCGTTTTATTTTTTGGCGAAAATGATGGCACAACTGCTTATTAATTTGGTGTCAGTGATTCTTATTTTTCTTTTCGGATATGTGGTTAATGATGTGCAATTATCTATAAGTCAATGGGTAATGTGTATGGTTTGGCTTGTGTTAGCATCTATTCCATTTATGGCCTTAGGAGCGATTGTTGGCAGCTTAAACAAAGTGGAAACAGCAACAGCGTTGTCGAACATTCTTCTCTTTGGGCTGGCCATTGTTGGCGGGTTATGGATGCCGGTAAGTCAGTTTCCAGAACTTTTACAACAAATTTCAAAATGGCTCCCCTCTTATCGTGCGGGAGAAGGAGCGTGGAATTTGATTAATGGGCAATCGATATCTTGGGAAACCATTGTGATTTTAATGGTATATTTTGTTGTTTTTATGATACTATCAGTATATATACGTAGAAAACGACAAGAGCCGGTGTAGAAAAAATCACTCTCCAAGATGTTAAGAAGGGAGAGCGAGAGGGGAACATGATTCGCATTGTGATTGCGGAAGATCAGCGGATGCTTCGCGGAGCTTTAGGGAATCTTTTGAACTTAGAAGAAGATATCACGGTCGTTGGGGAAGCAGCGAATGGGGAAGAAGCATTGTCACTCATTCGTCAACTTCAACCAGATGTTTGTTTACTCGACATTGAAATGCCGGTCAAGTCCGGTTTGGAAGTGGCCGAGGCCATTAAGAACGAACGGCTCCCTTGTAAAGTCATGATTTTAACGACGTTTGCTCGCCCAGGCTATTTTGAACGAGCGGTCCGTGCGGGTGTCCACGGATATGTGTTAAAAGATAGTCCCGTGGAACAATTAGCTGATGCCATTCGCAACATTATGACCGGAAAAAAAGAAGTATCCCCAGAACTTGCTTTTGGATTTGTTCAAACGGAAAACCCATTAACCAATCGGGAACAGGATGTACTTCGACTCGTGAAAAAAGGAAAAACTACGAAAGAAATCGCCGCCACTTTGTATTTGTCTCCAGGAACGGTACGCAATTATATGTCAGAAATTTTGGCAAAACTTGAGGTGAAAAACCGGATTGAAGCTATTACGGTGGCTGAAAAGAACGGATGGATTTAGTGGAACTCCAAGTGATTATGAGCTAGAAGGATCAAACGCTTGATTTATTGCCAAACGTTTGATCCTTATTCTTTATGATGGATAATGATTTCTCCCTCACTTTCGGTGTGAATCTTTTGGTCAACGATAATTGGTTCATGTTCCACTATATCCTTTTTTAAGGGAATAATTTAATTAATTTGAGCAAAACACATTAAATATGAGAAAAAATCCAAAATTTATGAGAAAAAATTTAACTTTTATGGGAAAAATCCTAACTTTTATGAGAAAATATCAAAATCTTATAGGAAAAAACCCACGTTTATGAGAAAAAATCCCCCTTTGTGTCAAAAATGATATGGCCTTTAATGATTGTATGACCTCAAGATTTCGAACTGTTGAATTGTAATTCTCAATATTGGGTTTGAATAACGATATTACGGCATGTACGGTATGAGTACTTTTTTCATTTGAATCCCCCAAAAGAATAATACTTATTGTTAAATATGTTCTAAAGGGCTGTGAAGTTTCATAATATATTGTGTTCTTAGTTGATGTTTGACTCTGTGGGGGAAAGTTGGTCCGTTGGAAATAGGATTTGGCACATAAAGCATACAAAAAGGCCCATAGAATACGGAAAATAAAACATAGAAGACATAATCTGGCTCATAGGTTAAAACACGTGAAAAGGAGCACGAACTATAGTTCTACAAACCAACTACGCCAATTGAGCATGTATAATCACTGCTAAAAAGATAACTACTGGTAAACTAGAGATTACGTAGGTCACTGGATGGTCTTTTAGTTTTCTTCCGAAGTAATAAGCCAATGCTCCAACGAAGATAGTCGAGAGGAAATAGAAGTTGCTGAAAAAAGGAGTAGTAATTAGAAACATGACCACGACAACTGAAATCCAAGTAGCATCGACTCCATCATATTTCCATTCCACATATTGAATGAGTAGTTCAAGAATGAAACAAGTAAGGTAAATGATCCATATAAGAAACGGAATGACGGCCACGGTATCACTACTTAAGTCAAACAGAAGGAGATAAACAGTTAAAAAACTAATAAAGGCAATAGCTGCTCCTTTGAATAATTTTTTCATAATAAGATCATCCTTTCCAAAGAGTAGTGATTATTATATTATTTTATTATTTAATGATCAGAATATTATTTAAAATTTAGGCTCTACCCTTAAATTACTGTGGATAACTTTTGCTGTTATTTCATTCATCGATGTGCCAATGGCAATTGGCATGAATGTCTGTTAAACGATACTGTTGATATTTATACATTACGCTTGTGGCGGACGCTTTCCGCGGGAAAGCCGCAAGCCGTTTCCCTCGCTACGCTCAAGTATGGGTCTTGCGGCTTCTTGTTCCCGCTGGAGTCGCCGCCGTGTGAACAACTTGCTAAAAATCAACAATGACATATAACATAGCCAAAATTTAAAATCAAAAGGGATAAGCGTGACCATAAAGGCCACGCTTTTGTTGTGCAAATGAAGTGTTTAAATTTTCCACAATTTGTGACAACGATTGTGGATAAAAACACTATAATTATCAAATAATTCACAATGTTATTAACATTATCCACATAATTGTGGATAATTTATTCACAATTTAGAAGATATTACCTATTTTGCTTATTTAGTTGAACACGTTGATTAGCCGCATTCGCCCGTGCTTGTGCTTCTAAATCTTCTTGGTCGGCTAATTCTTGTGAAAATTCAACATCATACCCGTCTGATTTTTGATTTTTCGGAACTTGTGGAAGGGAATTTTTACTACGACCTCGTCCCATGACATGGCTCTCCTTTCAAAGTGAAAATGAAAAAAGTACGGAAGCGGATTTCCGTACTTATAGGATGAGCGAATTTTGACGACTTATGTTGGAAAATTTTACGGTAAGGTAGGCCGCTTATATCCACCCGCCCGGTCTGCCATTTTGAATTCATGGCGATACGTTACTTCTTGTGCACTTGATAATTCTCGTCTCTTTTTGTCCCGTTTTTTCTTTTCCACCATTCACCCACATCCTTTCCACAAAGTTATTCTTATTTTTCCCTGTATAGGAGGAATTATGCAGAAAGGGGATAAATAGTGGATAACTAGTCCCCTTTTTCTTCTTTTAAAGCCGGCAATCACTTCTCGTGTCCTTGATTGGTGTTAAAATTAATCCCAACCTTCAGCGCCATAATGATTCAGCTGTTCTTTCGTTTTCGTGTATTTTTCTGCCCAAAAGCCTTCTGTCGGAATCGTAATCGTTTTATATTCCCTTTGTTCGTCCACCTGTTTCTAACTGATGGACTGTGCCGATTTTTTCTCATGATAAATGTCTTCTAATGCTTCTTTTAGGGAAGGGTACTTAAACGTAAATCCATGCGAAACTAACGTGTTCGGTATTACTTTTTGCCCAGTAAGGACGAGGTCGCTCATTTCACCGAGAACGAGTTTTAAGGCGAAAGCTGGTGCTGGTAACCAATGAGGTCGTTTTAAAACAGTGGCTAACGTCCGACCAAATTCGTCCATGCGAACAGGATGCGGGGCGGTGAAATTCACAGGTCCATGGATGTCTTCGTGTTGAAGGACGAACGCAATCGCTCGAGCGGCATCTTCAATGTGAATCCATGACATCCATTGCGTTCCTGAACCAACTTTTCCACCGATAAACATTTTGTAAGGGAGGGCTATTCGAGGAAGCGCTCCTTCATTTTTTCCAAGTAAAACACCAAAACGGGCAAAGACGGTGCGTATGTTCAAGTCAGCTATTTTTCGTCCTTCTTGTTCCCATAGTTGAATGGTTTTGGCTAAAAAGTGATTCCCAGGCTCAGCGTGTATTTCCGTATACGTCTTGGAATCAGAGGGTGGGTAAAAACCGATGGCACTCGCTTGGATGACGACCCAAGGTTTTTTCGGCATCGACTCAATGATGCGACGAACTTCTTGCGTGGAATGAATACGACTATTCAAAATTCGCTTTTTTTGTTCATCCGTCCAACGACCGCTATTGATCGATTCACCTGCTAAATGGATAAACGCATCAATCACAGGAAGTTCGTTTTCAGGATAGCTTCCTTCGCGTAACCATTCAACGTAAGTTGCATTTTTCAAAGGTAGTTGGGTTGGTATGTGCCGCGTTAAAATATATACATGATGCCCTTCACTTAATAAAAGTTTAGCGACTGCTTTTCCGATAAATCCGGTTCCTCCTGTAATGGCAATGTTCACTGTCAACGACCTCCTCCTTTTTTCTTTTCGGGCTGGACGTGTCTTTTCCCTTTTCTTATCAAATAAAACATTCTACAATTTTTATACAAAAGGAGGACGGATGATGCCTGTTATTACGAAAATTTCCGTACAGCAACAAAATAAGGAAAGGTACAACATTTATTTAGATGGACAATACGCCTTTAGTGTGGATGAAGAGGTACTTGCACGCTATGGATTGAAAAAGGGAAAAGAGTTAAATGAGCTCGACCTGACCGAAATTCGCTATCATGATGAGATCCGTAAAGGGGTAAATGTGGCGGTTCAATTTTTAGCTCATCGCATGCGATCGGAAAAAGAAGTCATGGACCACTTAAAGAAAAAAGAGTGGGACGACACGATTATTCAAGAAGTGATGCACAAACTTCGGGAATATCAATATGTCAATGATGAACAATTTGCTCAAGCATTCGTTCAAACGCAATGGAATACAACGGATAAAGGAACAGAGCGGATTCAGCGGGAGCTGCGGGAAAAAGGAATCGCTGAAAGCATCATTGAACGAACAATGACTACCATTGATTCAGCAGACGAATGGGAGCGTGCGATGAAATTAGCGGAAAAATGGGCTCAAAAACATGCCTCTTTATCGGAACTGATGATTCGTCGGAAGGTGGAAGAGGCGCTGCTTCGAAAAGGATATCCAAGTTCAATTGTGCGTGATGTCTTATCCGAACTGGTCATTGAAAAATGCGAGGAAGAAGAGTGGGAAGCGGTAAAAAAAGAAGGGGACAAAGCCCACCGACGATATTCCAAATACGATGGATACGTGTACGAGCAAAAAATGAAACAAGCCCTGTATCGAAAAGGATTCTCCATGGAATGGATCGAGCGGTATTTATCTTATCGTCAGGAAGAGGAATGATTGGAAAAGGGACTGCTTAGGATCGAGTAAAACACTCTTATAATCGTCCGTTAAATAACAAGAACAAAAAAGGGGCTGTCCGCTCAGCCCCTTACTGCTTTTACTTTTTGGATTCAATAACAATTTCAGACTCGGTTTCAAACCGTTCGACGATGAACTCAGCTACTTCTTTAGGCGAACGTAACCGGCTTTTATCAGAAATATGATCAGAATCGTCCCAGAATGGAGTGTTCATGCCACCCATATACGCTGCCACAAAGCGGATGCCTGTTCCTTCATATTCTTTTTGTAAGCTTTCGGTAAACCCACGTAAGGCGAATTTACTCGCCACGTATAAGGCTTCATTTTTCTTTCCGCGTAAGCCAGCTGTGGAAATAATGTTAAGAACAACACCATTGTTCCGTTCACGCATCGATGGTAACACAGCTTTTGTTAAAAAGATCGGTCCATACACATTGGTCGTAAACATTTGGTTCATTTCATCGTAGGTGCTTTGTAAAAATGGGCCGAAGAAGCCGACACCAGCATTATTGACCAATAAATCGATTGGACGTGAAAGTGCAGCAATCTTTGAAGACACATCTTCGAACGAACGAACGTCCAATGTGAGCGCTTCTCCTTGACCGCCACGTTCTGTGATTTCACGAATCGTTTCATTTAATGTTTCTTTGTTACGACCACAAGCATAAATAAAATATCCTTTTTCACTTAACAATAAAGCAAGTTCTTTCCCTAAACCAGTGCCTGCTCCCGTAATCAATGCCGTTTTCATACAAGTCATCCTTTCCGTTGTATCCTTTTCCAAACAAAAGTTCTTTTCTGAAGATACATTTTTTTCTATACTGTACATGATAAGGTGGTGGGAACAATGATACAAGAAAAAAGATACAGTGAAATGACTGAATACGAATTAAAACAAGAAATTGCTCGATTGAAAGAAAAAGCTCGCAAAGCAGAACAACTGGGAATGGTAAATGAATTTGCCGTTTTAGAAAGAAAAGCGGCAATGGCTCAAGCGTATTTGTTAGATCCAAATGATTTTCAACCAGGCGAAATTTATGCCATTGAAGGTGACCCTGGAAGTTACTTTAAAGTCGAATATTTAAATGGTGTTTTTGCATGGGGCTATCGATTAAACGGAGATGGACAAGAAGAGGGGCTTCCGATTTCTCTTTTGAAAAAATTAAATAAATAAAGAAAAAAGGGCTGACATGACGTCAGGCCCTTTCCTTCTTATGAGCGTTTCCGAGTTTCATTTTCTAAAATAATTAAGGATTGTGTCAAACTCGTTTCCCCATTAACTTGGTGATGGGCGTGTTTTGTGTTATACCAGCCACGGTTGAACGGACTGATGTAATGATCGGCAGAAAATTGTCCGGTTCTTTTTGCCATGTGAATGTCTCCTTTATCCTTCTTCAGGATCTTCTGCACGTTGTCCAGATGCGTGCATACGCTCCTGAGGATGGGTATTAATCGTGCCATTCGCCCGTCTTGAAGCAAAGGCTTCTTTTGCTTGTGGTTCGCCTTCAAAGCGATTTACATCTTTGTTAGGAAACTTTTTTGCTTTGTTTCGCATAAGCCCCTCCATGGTTAAAAGGATGACAAAACCGTGAAAAGACCACCAATGAATCAATCATCTTTTCACGTACTAATAGTATGAACGGAACAATAACACCTATGAGCAATATTTATTGGAAAGGAGCGAACACAGATGATGATGGAAGAATATTATGAGCGTTTAACAGCAATTTTACTTGAAAAAAATCAACAACTTACGTATGAAAAAGCTCGCACGCTTGTTGAACTGCTTTGGGAAGATTTTGAAACAACGTACGCGAAAGCTGGTCGTTCGTATAAAGGAAGCGAAATGACGGAAAAAGTAGTTAGACAATGGATTGAAAACTATGGTCCACGACTCCATGAATTTGTGGCAACCAATCCAAAATATGCTCATCTTCTTCGTGATCCACACGTGCATTAACAAGAGCCGGCTTACAAAGAGTCGGCTCTTGTTTACGAATAATTTTCAATTGTGTCCAATTTTCTCTGTAAGCGATCTTCACTAAACACCCAGCCGGTATAAGAACGTATAATTTTCAAGTTGTCATCCAAATGAACAATGGCGACAAATGGATAATGTCCGTTGCTTCGGTAACGGAGATCGATAAATCGTACTTCTACGTAATCATCTGTTTCTTTTACTTCCCACCGATGCATCGGAGAAAACGATAGGAAAGCGGATATGTTTTTATCTTTTTTCGCTGCTTCCATTACCGGGGAGTCCGGTACGGCTTTTCGTCTAAATTCATCTAAAATGGTTACTGACCGTTTATGAGCTCTGCCGACATAAAATTTCGATGGTGTCATCACAGCTATGCGCCATTGGAAAAAGCGCATCGTCGGAATGATGATGATCTGTTTAGCATCGGGAATTTGCTGTTGGATGATATGCCGCAACATTCGTTGATAAAAATATCGGATGCCGTAGTAGCCGACGATTAAAAGAAAAATCGACAAAAAGGTCCAACCCGGGTCACCGCCAATCCCCCAAATGATGAGTCCACCGACAAATGCTGTAAATATGAACGGATCAAATGTGTTAATCCACCCTAAAGCGACCCATTTCGACGAAAACGGACGTAACGCTTGTGTGCCATAGGCGTTGAAGATGTCGACAAATACATGGAGGAAAACGGCAAGAAACGTCCAAATCCATAAGTGAAACATGTTGGCCTCAGGAAAAAAGATGATCAAACCAACCATAATCACAAGAGGCCAAATAATAACAGCTGGAATTGAATGAGTAACTCCGCGGTGATGTCGAATATATACGGCATTATTTTTTAGCTTCAATACGGTATCAATATCTGGAATTTGGGATCCAATAATCGTTCCAATTAATACACTTTGGGCGGTAATTGGATCGTTAGCAATAACTGGGTCTAATGTGGCTAGGCCGCCTAAAGCAACCCCCATCACGATGTGTGTACCAGTATCCACTAAGTCCCCTCCTTTAATTGATATACATTGGGAGTGGATTAAAAGGGAAGGAAACGTTCCCCTCTTTGGCTTTTTATGAAAAAATGGTAAGGTAAAAAGGAGTTTTTCAATATGAAACCATTCGTCCAAATGTTTCTTCAATATGAAGTTCATGAATCGTTTATTCCTCAGTATGAGCAACTGATGTACGACGTCGCTCATCATTTGGAAAATTACGAAGCAGCAAACATTCGGTGGGAATGGACATCGGATCACTTGAAGCAAATGACCGAATGGTTTATCGTACCGACCGAGTCGCATTACTTTGCTTTAAAAAAATTACGTACTTCGCGCCACCATGCTGTATTTGGTTTACTTGACCGATATGTGCATGGAGGGGTAAGGTGTATTCAGTGCTATGGTGTGAAACGATTCCGTACATAATATATTCCCAATTTGAAGAAATGGTAACATCATGGAGGTATACATGCAACCATTAAAGCAACTAGAAAATTTTCCAATCAAACAATTTCAACGCGATTTAATCCAATGGTTTGAACGAGAGCAGCGAGATTTACCATGGCGAAAAGATAAAGACCCATATAAAATTTGGGTATCTGAAGTTATGCTTCAACAAACACGGGTCGATACGGTTATCCCTTATTTTAACCGTTTTATCGAAAAATTTCCGACAATTGATGCATTAGCCGAGGCTGATGAAGAAGAAGTGTTAAAAGCTTGGGAAGGACTTGGCTATTATTCTCGCGTTCGCAATTTACAAACGGCAGTACGCGAAGTGAAAGAAAAATATGGTGGGGTCGTACCAAAAACAAGAAAAGAAATCTCGAAATTGAAAGGAGTGGGCCCTTATACGGCAGGAGCGATTTTAAGCATTGCCTATGATGTGCCTGAACATGCAGTAGATGGAAATGTTATGCGGGTCCTTTCCCGGATTTTGACCATTTGGGACGACATTGCCAAAGCATCATCTCGGAAAGTGTTCGAACAAGCGGTAACAGCTCTTATTTCTCATGAAAATCCATCCTATTTTAACCAAGCACTGATGGAATTAGGAGCGCTCATTTGTACCCCAACTTCTCCATCTTGTTTATTATGTCCCGTGCGCGAACATTGTCTTGGATTTCAAGAAGGCGTCCATGAACAGCTCCCAGTAAAAACGAAAAAACAAAAAGTAAAACGTGTTCAATTGCTAGTGGCAGTTCTTCGGGATGAGAAGGGACGTTTGGCGATTCATAAACGGCCGAAAGAAGGACTGTTAGCGAACCTTTGGGAATTCCCAACGGTAGAAACCGATCCGTTCCAAGCGCCGAACGATCGATTGACGTTTGAACTTAAAGAACGATACGATCTTCATGTCAATCTTGAAGCAAAACCGTTTACCAAAATTGAGCACGTTTTTTCCCATCTCATTTGGAACATGGACGTATATGAAGGCACTGTTCAAGGAAACGTAGATGAGGCTAAATGCGACCTGAAACTTGTAACAGAAGACGAACTAACCGAATATGCTTTCCCAGTTTCGCATCAACGAATATGGAAAGCCTACCAAGACCACAGAACGTGAAGTAAAAAGGTTCAAACAGAAAGTATTTAGCACAGAACGTAAAGTAAAAAGGTCCAAACAGAAAGTATTCAGCATAGAACGTAAAGTAAAAAGGTCCAAACAGAAAGTATTCGCATAGAACGTAAAGTAAAAAGGTCCAAATAGAAAGTATTTAGCATAGAACGTAAAGTAAAAAGGTCCAAATAGAAAGTATTCAGCATAGAACGTAAAGTGAAAAAGTACTTAAAGCATAAGAAAAGGAGGGCAACAGCCACTCCTTTTTCATTTTAATCGTAACTAATTCTTGTTCCGTGCGTATAATCCGCTTCATTTCGTTTTAACCCGCCTCGTCTTTCAATTTCCTTCACAATATTCTTATGAATTTGCTGTCCTTCTTGATTTAAATACGGCACCATTTGTTGTAGTGAATGATGGAAAAAGACCAGTTCACTCTCTTTCCATTCGGAATATGGTGTCATAGACAATTCGGTCATATCTCGACCAACATACATCTTTCGTCACTCCCTTTCGTTATCATCGATATTTTTTGAGGAAACGTTGTTCGTTATTCGTGGAATCGGTACAATGAAATGGACGAAATGGAAAGGAAGGATTTGCATGAGTAATCAAGTTGCATTAGTCACAGGGAGTAGTCGTGGAGTAGGAAGAGCTATTGCATTGGCGTTAGCGGAAAAAGGATACGATATTGTCATTAACTATGCGCGTAGTAAGACGAAAGCATTGGAAGTCGCTTCTGAGGTGGAGGCGCTTGGAAGAAAAGCGTTAGTCGTGAAAGCCAATGTCGGTGATGTGGAAAAAATTAAAGCGATGTTTATCCAAATTGAAGAAACGTTCGGTCGGCTCGACGTGTTTGTAAATAACGCTGCATCAGGTGTGCTTCGTCCGGCGATGGAACTGGAAGAGTCTCATTGGGATTGGACGATGAACATAAACAGTAAAGCGTTGCTATTCTGTGCCCAAGAGGCAGCCAAACTCATGGAAAAAGTCGGCGGTGGAAAAATTGTCAGCATTAGTTCGTTAGGCTCGATTCGCTATTTAGATAACTATACGACAGTTGGTGTATCGAAAGCGGCATTAGAAGCGTTAACTCGTTATTTAGCCGTCGAGCTTGCTCCGAAAAACATTGTCGTTAACGCTATTTCAGGTGGTGCGATCGATACGGATGCGCTGACGCATTTTCCGAACCGGGAAGAGTTATTAGCCGACGCAAGGGAAAAAACACCTGCCGGCCGCATGGTGGAAATTGAAGACATCGTCAAAGCGGTATTATTTTTAGTTTCTGACGATGCGTTTATGATTCGCGGACAAACAATTATTGTCGATGGTGGACGCTCATTGTTAGTATAATTTTCCAAAAATTTTTTCGGATAGACACCCCACGTGTTGGTTACATTATAAACCGTGGAGGTGATAACAATGGCAAAACAGCAACGCCAACAACAAGCTCAACAGCAAGCTCAACAACAATACGCGACTGAGTTTGGAAGTGAAACAAACGTACAAAACGTAAAGCAACAAAACCAACAGGCGGAAGCTCGTAAAAACCAAACGTCTGGTCAATACAGTCCGCAAAATCAACAACAAAACCAATAACCATTTGATAAAGAGGCTTCTTCCACCTGGAAGAGGTCTTTTTTTCGAACTCAAATATTCGACAAAAGAAATGGCGTTCAGACAGAAGTAGTCAAAGGAAAATCATCGCTTCATCAAGAACTTATATAGCGAGACGCAATCATGAGGGGTGTTTTTTTATGGCGCTATTTAATGAGCTTGTTCAAAAGCAAATGAAAACGATGGATAAACTACTCTATTTGCAGGCTGAAATTGAAAGATGTCAAAAATTAAAAGAAGAATTAACCGCCTTACAGGATGAGGCGAAAGTCGAAAGCATTAAACAAGAAATTGTTAAAATGAAAGAAGAATTGTATCAAATTCAAAAACAGTTTGAAGCCCAAACCGACGAAGTCATTCAATCCTATCGAGATTTCAATGCGATCGTGTAAGAGCCATTGTGAAAAACAAGGCTCTTTTGTTTTAAAATTTGTGTTGAACCGTTATAATAATAAAACATAGGTGTATTCTTGGACGTTTTTTTTCATTTATACAAAATTTTCTTGATACATATGGAAATCGGATTATAGAAAGAAAGTAGGGAGATTTAATGGGGGTTCCCGTTGAAGGCGAAGCGATTCAAATCCAAAGCTATAAACATAACGGTACCATCCATCGAATTTGGCAAGAAACGGTGGTGTTGAAAGGTTCGCGGCATATGGTGATCGGCGGAAATGATCGTACTATGGTTACCGAAGCTGATGGACGGACATGGATTACCCGCGAACCTGCTATTTGTTACTTCCATTCCCAACATTGGTTTAACATTATCGGGATGCTCCGGGAAGACGGAATTTATTATTATTGTAATTTAAGTTCACCTTTCGTATACGATCACGAGGCGTTAAAATACATAGATTATGATTTGGATATTAAAGTGTATCCCGATATGACGTTTACATTGTTGGATGAAGATGAATACGAAACGCACCGTAAGTCAATGGGGTATCCCGATGTGATCGACCAAATATTAAAAAGAAATGTCGATAAATTAATTCGATGGATTCGACAACGGAAAGGACCATTTGCCCCTGATTTTATCGATACGTGGTATGAGCGATATTTAATGTATCGTAAATAATTACATTTCAATGCCTGTTGGTTTTTCAACAGGTTTTTTCATGAGGACAACGCGGAAAGTGAGGTGAGGGCGTTGGGCAGCATCAAACGATATATGCAATTTGTCAAACCTTATAAATCGCAAATTGCTGCTACGATTGTGATTGGAATCGTTAAATTTTCGATCCCCCTCTTAATTCCTATATTAATTAAATACGTCATCGACGATATCGTTGGTAATGAATTTTTAACGGCAGACGAGAAAACAACCCGTCTGTTTTGGACGATGGCGGCGATGCTGTTCATATTTATTGTGATTCGGCCGCCAATTGAGTATTACCGACAATATTTTGCGCAATGGACAGGAAATAAAGTATTGTATGACATACGCGACCGCTTGTTTACGCATATTCAAAAGCTTTCGTTTAAATATTACGCCAACACAAAAGCCGGTGAAGTGATCTCTCGTGTCATCAACGATGTTGAGCAAACGAAAAGCTTTGTGATTACTGGGCTGATGAACCTATGGCTCGATATGGCGACCATTTTTATCGCGATTGGCATTATGTTTACGATGGACTTGAAATTGACGCTTGTTTCGATCGTGGTCCTTCCGTTATATGCCGTATCCGTGAAGTACTTTTTTGGGAACTTACGAAAATTGACTCGAAAACGTTCTCAAGCGTTAGCGGAAGTTCAAAGCTATTTGCATGAGCGGGTTCAAGGAATGTCGGTTATTAAAAGCTTGGCGATTGAAGATTACGAGCAAAAAAACTTCCGTGAACATAACGGTCGCTTTTTAGAGAAAGCGCTGGAACATACGAGCTGGAACGCTAAAGCATTTGCGGTGGTAAACACGATTACGGATGTCGCTCCGCTTCTCGTCATTTTGTATTCTGGCTATCATGTCATTCAAGGGAATTTGACGCTAGGGACGATGGTTGCCTTTATTGCTTACATTGATCGGTTGTACAATCCGCTTCGTCGTCTTGTCAACTCTTCGACGACGTTAACACAGTCGATTGCCTCTATGGATCGGGTGTTTGAATTTTTAGATGAAAAATATGATGTTGTCGACTATGAAAATGCGGTGGAGTGTCCGAACGTGGAAGGGCGCATTACGTTTGAAAATGTTTCGTTTGCATACGATGATAAAGAACTCCCCGTTTTGAAAAACATTCATCTTGACGTTAAACCTGGAGAGACCGTTGCGCTTGTTGGGATGAGTGGGGGAGGAAAATCGTCATTAGTCAGCTTAATTCCGCGGTTTTACGATGTGACAGAAGGACGAATTTTGCTCGATGGAACGGATATTCGGGATATAAAAATTCGCAGTTTACGCGACCAAATTGGAATAGTGTTGCAAGATACTATTTTATTTAGCGAATCTGTCAAAACAAACATTTTATTAGGAAAACCAGATGCGACAGACGAAGAAGTAATTGCCGCTGCTAAAGCAGCGAATGCCCACGAATTTATTATGAACTTGCCGAACGGTTACGATACAAAAGTCGGTGAGCGTGGCGTTAAACTATCCGGCGGACAAAAGCAGCGCATTGCGATTGCGCGTATTTTCTTAAAAAATCCGCCAATTCTTATTTTAGATGAAGCGACCTCTGCACTTGACTTAGAAAGCGAACAATATATTCAAAAGGCACTAGATGAGCTGGCAAAAGATCGAACCACATTTATTGTGGCCCATCGATTGTCTACCATTACTCATGCGGATCGTATTGTGGTCATGGAACACGGTCAAATTGTGGAAATGGGAACGCATGAAGAATTGATGGCTAAACGCGGCTCATACTACGATTTGTTTACGATTCAACAATTACATCATGAAGAAGTATCACAAATGTAAAGCCAGATGGAAATGTATCCGTCTGGTTTTGTTATATTATTACAATTTTTTTGAGTCTATTTTATACGAAATAATTTTTCTAAAATAGTAAATATATTCTATTTACACTTTAATAACCTAAAACATGGATAAAATTACTATTTTTAAATAATGTTCAGAAAATTTAGTATTGAAAAATTTTTTAGGTCGAGTATAATGTTCATATAAAGTTACCAAATATTCTAAAAAATGAATCTTCAAGGAGTTTTTCACCGAGAGGAGGATAGGCTGGATGGGAGAACGACTATTGTCCGTTGAAGGATTGCGAACCTCATTTTTTACCGATGATGGGGAGATTCCAGCAGTAGACAACGTAGATTTTTACGTCAATGAAGGGGAGATTCTCGGAATCGTTGGGGAATCTGGATGTGGAAAAAGCGTAACGTCCCTTTCCATTATGGGGTTAGTTCCGCATCCACCCGGGAAAGTGGTCGGAGGAAAAATTTTATTTAAAGGAGAGGATTTAACGAAGGCCTCGGAACGAAGGATGCGGCAAATTCGCGGAAATGAAATCGCGATGATTTTCCAAGAGCCAATGACATCGTTAAATCCATTATTTACGATTGGTGACCAATTAGTCGAGGCTATTCGGATACATAAAAAATGGAGTAAACAAAAAGCGCGAGAACGTGCGATAGAAATGATGAAACACGTGGGTCTTCCACGGGCGGAAGAGTTGATGAACGAATATCCCCACCAATTATCAGGGGGAATGAGGCAACGCGTCATGATTGCAATGGCGATGGTGTGTGAGCCAAAGTTACTCATTGCCGATGAGCCAACCACCGCCCTTGACGTCACGATTCAAGCACAAATTTTACAGTTAATGAAAAAGCTGAACGAAGAATCGAATACCGCGGTCATTATGATTACGCATGACTTAGGCGTCGTTGCGGAAATTTGTGATCGCGTCGTCGTCATGTATTCCGGAAAAGTAGTCGAAGAAGGCGATGTGAAAACGATTTTTAAAAATCCACAACACCCGTACACAAAAGGGTTAATTCAATCGGTTCCGGATATGCGTTTTAAACAACAACGATTATATTCAATTCCTGGAAATGTACCGAAACCTGGTTCCATTAAAAACGGCTGTCGTTTTGCTCCCCGTTGTGAGCAAGCGTTTGATCGCTGTTTTGAGGAAAATCCTGAACTATATACAACCGAGTCGGGACACCGTACTCGTTGTTTTCTCCATGATAAGGCAGGTGTCACCGTATGACCGAAACATTGCTTGAAATAAAAGATTTAAAGAAACACTTTCCGATTACTGGAGGTATTTTTGGAAAAACAATCGGACACGTGAAAGCGGTTGATGGTGTTTCGTTTTCCGTCAAAAAAGGGGAAACACTTGGAATTGTCGGAGAAAGTGGGTGTGGGAAATCAACGACCGGGCGCATGCTGATGCGCTTAATTGAACCGACAGCCGGTGAGATTATTTTTGACGGAAAAGATTTAATGAAGCTATCCAAAAAAGACATGCGAGCAACCCGTCGCGATCTGCAAATGGTGTTTCAAGACCCGTTTGCCTCATTAAATCCGCGGCATACGGTGGAAAAAATTTTAGAAGAACCGCTCATCGTTCACGGAATTGGGGACGAAAAGGAGCGGAAGAAAAAAGTTCGGGAGCTACTCGAAGTTGTTGGATTAAGTAGTTACTATGCCAAACGCTATCCGCATCAATTCAGTGGTGGACAAAGACAACGGATTGGGATTGCGCGAGCATTGATGACAAGACCGAAGCTGATCATTGCCGACGAGCCCGTATCAGCACTGGATGTATCCATTCAGTCGCAAGTGCTGAACTTAATGCAAGATTTACAAAAAGAGTTTGGCTTAACGTACATTTTTATTGCCCATGATTTAGGGGTTGTAAGACATATTAGCGATCGGGTTGGCGTCATGTATTTAGGGAAAATGGTCGAGCTTGCCGATAGTGAGAAGTTATATGAAAAACCGTTACATCCTTATACGCAAGCTCTTTTATCCGCTGTACCAATCCCAGATCCAGAACATAAACGCGAAACGATTGTGTTAAAAGGGGACATTCCGAGTCCGGCGAACCCGCCTAAAGGATGTGCCTTCCATGCGCGCTGTCCGTTTAAAACGGAAAAGTGTGAGGAGGTCGTTCCAACTTTTAAAGAAGTAGAACCAGGGCATTCTGTTGCTTGCCATCTCTTTTAGGATGGGCAACTGAAGCTATAAATCTTAGAATTTTAAGGAGGGTCAATATGAAACGAAAGCATTCTTTATTTGCTATTCTACTAATCTTCATTTTAAGTATCGGATTAGTAGGATGTAATTCTGACTCAGCTTCCAATGACAGCAACGACTCTACTAGCAACAACGATGGAGACAAGCAAGAAAAGCAAGTGTTAGTATTCGGTCGCGGTGGTGACTCTGTCGGCTTAGACCCAATCACAGTAACAGATGGTGAGTCTTTCAAAGTAACAAAAAACATTTTTGAAACGTTAGTAGAATTTGGTCCACAAGACACGGAAGTTAACCCAGGTCTTGCGGAAGACTGGGAAATTTCTGATGATGGTTTAACGTATACGTTCTTCCTTCGTCAAGGCGTCAAGTTCCATGACGGAACAGACTTTAACGCCGATGCAGTGGTGTATAACTTTGAACGTTGGATGAACGGTACGAAAGACAAATTCTACTATTATGCTTCCATGTTTGGTGGCTTTAAAGGCGATGAAGGCCACGTCATCGAAGAAGTAAAAGCGGTGGATGAATACACGGTTGAATTTAAATTAAAACGTCCTCAAGCACCGTTTTTGAAAAACTTAGCGATGAGCCCATTTGGAATCGCCAGCCCAGCTGCACTTGAAGAGTATGGTGAGAAATTTACGGAAAATCCTGTAGGTACAGGTCCATTCAAATTTGTCGAGTGGAAACGTAACGACAAAATCGTATTAGAGAAAAACGAAAACTATTGGAAAGAAGGATATCCGAAGCTAGACGGTATTATCTTCAAGTCAATTCCTGAAAACTCTGCACGCTTAAATGCGTTAATGACTGGTGAAATCGATTTAGCGGACGGAATTAACCCAACAGACGTACCGCAAATCGAATCAAATCCAAATTTACAGTTATTTAAGCGACCTTCGATGAACGTTGGTTACTTAGGATTTACAGCAACTCGTAAGCCATTCGATAATCCTTTAGTTCGTCAAGCATTAAATCATGCGATTGACCGTCAAGCGATTATTGACGCATTCTATGCAGGCATGGCAGAGCCAGCGAAAAACCCTATGCCGCCAGTTATTCCTGGATACAACGACGAAATCGAACCGTATGAGTACGACTTAGAAAAAGCGAAGAAGTTACTTGAAGAAGCTGGTTATCCAGATGGCTTTGAAATGGAATTATGGGCAATGCCAGTTCCTCGTCCATACATGCCAGACGGTCAAAAAGTTGCTGAAGTGATTCAAGCAAGCTTTGAAAAAATCGGCGTAAAAGCGAAAATCGTGTCATTTGAGTGGGCTACTTACTTAGAAAAAGCACGTAACGGAGAAGCGGATGCGTTCTTACTAGGTTGGACAGGTGACAACGGAGACGCTGACAACTTCTTATACGTGCTATTAGACAAAGATAACATCGGAAGCAACAACTACACTTATTACAGCAACGATGAATTACATGACATTTTAATCCAAGCTCAAACAGAAGTAGATGAGGAAAAACGTAACGAGCTATACAAAAAAGCGCAAGAAATCATCCGTGAAGATGCACCTTGGGCACCGCTTGTACACTCAACACCTGTTCTTGCTGGTAAAGCGAACGTAAAAGGCTTTAAACCACATCCAACAGGTTCAGACGAGTTATCTGAAGTGTACTTTGAATAAGGCAAAATAAAGGGGGGAGGGGCATACCTTCCCTCTTGTACATATGGCAGAAGAGGTGGGAAACATGCTCCAATATACAATTCGTCGATTACTGCAATTAATTCCTGTACTTCTCGGGATGACGTTTATTGTCTTTATGATTATCCGAGCGATTCCAGGAAACCCAGCTCAAGTCATTTTAGGTCAACAAGCAACGAAAGAAGCCATCGAAGCGTTGACGAAAGAACTAGGGTTGGACAAGCCATGGTATACCCAATACTTTAATTATTTAGCTGGACTGTTCCAAGGAGATTTAGGGACGTCCATTCGAACGTCAACACCGGTAACAGAGGAAATTTGGCCTTACTTAGCGGCAACGATTGAACTTTCGTTAGCAGCGATGATCATTGCCGTGTTTATCGGGGTGAATGCAGGAATTATTAGCGCGTGGTTCCAAAATTCATGGTTTGATTACGTAGCAATGGTGTTAGCGTTAGTCGGAGTATCCATGCCAATCTTTTGGCTTGGTCTAATGGAACAATGGATATTTGGGATTGAATTAAACTTACTGCCGACATTCGGGCGTGAAGATGTGTTGAATCCAGTAACAGCCGTTACCCATTTATATGTGTTAGATACGATGATTAACGGACAATACGATCAGTTAGTAGGAGTGTTAAAACATTTAGTTCTTCCAAGTGTGGCCCTTGCTACGATCCCAATGGCGATCATTGCCCGAATGACTCGTTCGAGCATGCTCGAAGTGATGCGCTCGGATTACATTCGCACTGCACGTGCGAAAGGAATGAGAATGTTCTGGGTTGTGTACAAACATTCGTTAAAAAATGCAGTCATTCCGATTTTAACGGTCATCGGTTTGCAAATGGGCTTACTTCTTGGCGGGGCGATATTAACGGAAACCATCTTCGGTTGGCCGGGAATTGGACGTTATATTTATGACGCCATTAGTTTTCGTGATTATCCAGTCATTCAGTCTGGCATTTTAGTCGTTGCCACGATTTTCGTGTTTATTAACTTAATTGTTGACCTCCTTTATGCAGCCATTGACCCACGAATTAAATATAACTAATCACTTAATCTAAGGGGGGACTTACTATGGCAGAATTAGCACCAAATGAACATGTTAATGTCGTCGTCCAAGAAGAAGAAGTCTCTTCTCCTTGGAAAGAAGCGTGGAAAACCTTTCGTAAAAATAAAATCGCCCTCGTCGGAGCTGCCATTGTTCTCTTTTTTATCGTTATTGCGATTGCTGCTCCGTTAATTGCACCAGAAGGAATCAATGAACAGAAACTAGAGGTAGAGGAACGGTTACAGCCGCCTTCTTCTGAGCATTGGTTTGGCACGGACGATTTTGGCAGGGATATTTTCTCACGGGTTATTTACGGCGCCCGTATTTCGTTATGGGTCGGCTTTTTCTCTGTAGTCGGATCGGTCATTATCGGGAGCTTACTTGGAATTTTAGCTGGGTATTACGGACGTTGGGTCGATACGATTATCTCGCGATTATTTGATATTATGCTCGCGTTTCCTAGTATTTTATTAGCCATTGCCGTTGTAGCTGTATTAGGTCCGAGCTTACAAAACGCATTAATTGCCATTGCCATCATCAATGTACCAAACTTCGGACGACTTATTCGTTCAAAAGTATTAAGTGTCAAACAAGAAGAATACGTTATGGCCGCGAAAGCGATTGGGATGAGCGATGCTCGAATATTGTTCCATCATATTTTACCGAACAGTATGGCGCCCATTATCGTTCAAGGAACATTAGCAATCGCTACGGCCATTATTGAAGCAGCTGCTCTTGGCTTTTTAGGACTTGGAGCAGAAGCCCCAACACCGGAATGGGGAAAAATGCTTGCCGATTCCCGCGCATATTTAATACAAGCTCCGTGGACGATGATCTTCCCTGGTCTTGCCATCATGCTTACCGTTCTTGGTTTTAACTTAATGGGCGATGGCTTACGCGATGCACTCGATCCGCGGATGAAAAACTAAGCTAGTTATAGAAAAAATAAGGGACGCGTACTATACACGTCCCTTTATTATTCCTCTTCTTCATTAATCGTGATTTCGTTGTCTTTTTTATGATAGGAATGAAAACTGCAAATGAGTGTATCTAAATGCTCTAAGTGTTCGTTGTATTCGAGTATCGCTGAGACTAAGCTCGGTAAATGATATGGCTGGAAGTCACCGTCGAGTCGATGGGTCTCAATTTCGCGTAGAAACATTTCCATTAGTTCTTTTCGGGTAAAGCAGAGCATGTTGGTTTGATCCACGTCACGGGCATGCTTTACTTTCCCAATGAACTGAAGCAGTAATTGTTCATGGTATGTTAATAAACAATCTAATGTTTCTTGAATCGTTTTTTGAATCGGTTCTGGTAGTTGATAAAATTCATTTTCAAAACGGTTCAACCTTTTTAAAACTTCAAAGCTTCGGCGAGTGCTGGAGATCATTTGCCGAAAGACGACGAGCTTACGAATTTTTGCCCGTTCATTTTGTTTAAAATAGTTACGCTCTTCTTTATACAACAAGTACACCTGATCGACTTTCATCAGCTTTTCTTTTAGTTTTTCAATATCTTTTTTCAATAAGTTGTGTTCTGATGCATGACGCGTACTAAGTCGTATCCATTTTAAAATTTCTTCCGTCACATGTATGATGCGATGATACAATTTCGTTTCGTATTTCGGTGGTAAAAAAATCAAGTTTACGAGAAATGATGAAAAAACACCGAGCATAATGGTTGAAAAACGGATCAGAGCAAATTGTATAAAGTCTTCATTCGGTGCTTCCATAATGGCGATTAATGTGACTAAGGCTAAGCCAATCGTATTTTCAATTTTAAGTTTTAAAATAATCGTAATCGCAATGATGGCTCCGAGTCCGACAAAAAAGACATGGTTCCCGAAAAATAAGACGAACAATACCGCAATGATAGCTCCGATGATATTCGCTTGAATTTGTTCAATGATTGATAAATACGAGCGGTAAATTGTTGGTTGAACCGCAAATACCGCCGCGATCCCTGCAAAGACAGGGGATGGAAGCTCAAGCCATTCGGCAACAAATAAAGCTAAAATGATGGCAATTCCCGTTTTAATAATGCGGGCACCGAGTTTCATGATTCTGTTTAATTCCTTTCTATTTTCTCATTGTGCTATTGGTATTCCTGAAATAATAATGTACTATACAACGGGTATGTAAGAATTTCAAGAGATAAAACGGTGAATTTTTTAAGACAAATGTAAAATTTTTTTAACAACTCACGATCGACGCAGATAGTTGGAACTTGTAGATACATTGATGCGGATTGTGACAAATTATCGGACACATTTTTAGAATTTGCGGACAGAGTTTCGGAAATTAGGGGAAATTCCAAGAGTAGAAACTAGACGAAGCGAAAGGTGATCTTGATAGGCAAAGCAGCGGCTATATTGACAGGACCAAGTAAGGGAAAAATCTATGCCAGCCGGACACTCATATGATAGAAAAAACCAAGGAGATTCCTCTTCTCCTTGGTTTTCTGTCTTTTATGCATGTTGTAATTGCTGGAAAGCATGTTCAACCGCACGAACGGTTTCTTGAATGTCATCTTCTGTATGAGCAATGGTAATAAACCAAGCTTCATATTTGGAAGGAGCTAAGTTAATGCCTTGGTGCAGCATCAGTTTAAAGAATTTCGCGAACATCTCACCGTCGGTCGCTTCTGCTTGAGCGTAGTTGTATACTTTTTCGTTTGTAAAGTAAACGGTAAGTGCCCCTTTTAATCGGTTAATGGTAATCGGAATGCTGTATTTTTGAGCAGCGCGTAAAATGCCTTCTTCAAGCATCTCGCCGAGGCGATCTAAATATTCGTATACCCCATCTTGTTTTAGCACTTCTAAGCAGGCAATGCCGGCTTGTATGGATGCAGGGTTTCCGGCCATGGTTCCGGCTTGGTAAGCAGGACCGAGCGGAGCAACTTTTTCCATAATGTCTTGACGTCCACCGTACGCCCCGATTGGTAAGCCACCGCCGATGATCTTTCCTAATGCCGTTAAGTCTGGCTTCACTCCAAGTAAATCTTGTGCTCCTCCGTACATGAAACGGAAGGCGGTAATGACTTCATCGTAGATAACAAGAGCTCCAGCTTGATGGGTCAGTTCGTTGACCTTTTCTAAAAAGCCAGGTTTCGGTTCAACGATTCCAAAGTTTCCGACAATCGGCTCTACAAGCACAGCCGCTACTTGGTCACCCCATTTTTCTAACGCTTCTTGGAACGGTTCAATTTCGTTAAAAGGAACGGTAATGACTTCTTGCGCAATACTTTGTGGTACCCCGGCAGAATCCGGTGTTCCTAATGTAGAAGGTCCGGAACCTGCTGCGACAAGGACGAGGTCAGAGTGTCCATGATAGCATCCGGCAAACTTAATAATTTTGTCGCGACCGGTGTAAGCACGAGCAACTCGAATGGTTGTCATCACCGCTTCTGTTCCGGAATTAACAAAGCGAACTTTTTCTAAAGAAGGAATCGCTTCTTTTAACATTTTGGCAAATGTTATTTCATGACGAGTTGGAGTTCCGTATAACACCCCATTTTCCGCCGCTTTTTTAATCGCTTCCGTAATGTGCGGATGGGCATGACCTGTAATAATAGGTCCATAAGCTGCTAAGTAATCGATATAGCGGTTGCCGTCAACATCCCAGAAATACGCACCTTGTGCACGCTCCATCGTAACAGGAGCGCCGCCACCGACAGCTTTATACGAACGGGACGGGCTGTTTACGCCACCCACGATATGTTGTAATGCTTCTTGATGCAATTGTTCGGACTTCGTAAATTGCATGGTTTGTTCCTCCTAAAGGTAAAAAAATTCATTACTATTGTAGTATTGTTGTGAAATTCCTGCAAATGGCGGAAACGCTTAAATAAAAATCATAATCAAATCCTTTGAAGCGTAAAATGAAGCAAGGACAAGTCAGGCTGTTGGTAAAGAAGGGATTGGTGTGTTTGGTCTTTTTCTTGGCATCATTTTATTCTGTATGTGGATGAGTTTCCGTACGTTATTTTTACCGACAACGTTTCGAGGAAAAATTTTATCCTTTGAGAATTTACTCGTGCTGGCGTTTTTATATGGAACCATCATGATGGGATTTGGACTGCTTTATTTAGTCATTGAATTAGAAGTAGGTGTGATTTTATTAGAAAACGGCTCTCCTATTTCCGGGTCATTAGTGGAGCGTTTAGCGACCAATTTTTATTTTAGTTCGGTTACTTTATTTTCGGTCGGTTATGGAGACATTGTTCCGATTGGAATTGGACGGGCTTTGGCGCTCATCGAAGCATTTATTGGTTATACGATTCCCGCTGCTTTTGTCGTCCGTTCCGTGATTGACCGGGAAAGTTCATAGGTAGCGTTGGAAAATTTGTCTTTTTTGCCCTCATCCGTTACTCTTATGGAAAAGAGTATTTTAAGGAGGGACAAGGGAATGAGTGTAGCTGTTGGGCAAATGGCGCCAGATTTTGAACTGCTCGCAAGCAATGGAGAAAAGGTCAAATTATCCGATTATCGTGGAAAAAAACATGTTGTTCTATACTTTTATCCGAAAGATATGACACCAGGATGTACGACAGAAGCGTGTGATTTCCGTGATTTTCACGACCAATTTAGCGACCTTGATACGGTCATTTTAGGAGTAAGTCCGGACCCATTACAACGTCATGAAAAATTCGTTGAAAAACATGGGTTACCATTTTTACTTCTCGTTGATGAAGATCACCAAGTAGCCGAAGCTTACGGTGTGTGGAAATTAAAGAAAAACTTTGGTAAAGAATACATGGGAATTGAGCGTTCAACGTTCATTATTAATAAAGAAGGAAAAATCGTTAAAGAGTGGCGTAAAGTAAAAGTAAAGGGACACGTGGAAGAAGCTCTTCAATATATTAAAGACCATTTAAGCGAATAAGCAGCCTATTTTTCAAAGTAAAGGCGTTAAACTATTCACTGTGCGACCGGTTTGAATAAGTTAAAAGTAGGGCATACCTCCTCAGACTAACTCATTTTAGGGATCAAGCAACTTCTTGATCCTTTTTTTTATTAAGTGTTTTAATTTTCTAACTGTTAAGAAAATGGTACAATAAAGCTAATACATACAATGATTATAAGTGAGGAGAAGCCACATGGACATCATGTTTACTCACTCTTGCCCACAAAACCTGAAGGAAGAAATTCAACGCGATTTTCCACACATTACGTTCCATTTTGTCAAACCGATTAGCGATGGTTGGGATATTTTACCGAAAATCGAAGTGTTGGTAACCTATGGGGAAGATATAACAAAAGAAATCATTCACCAGGCATCTTCTCTTCAATGGATCATGGTTATGTCGGCTGGAGTCGAAAAACTACCATTCGATTTGATTGCTGAAAAAAAGATTC
The DNA here is from genome assembly GCF_050478865.1 of Aeribacillus pallidus. NCBI lineage: Bacteria > Bacillati > Bacillota > Bacilli > Caryophanales > Bacillaceae > Aeribacillus > Aeribacillus pallidus. Next base: position 43,664 of record NZ_JBCNBW010000019.1, read on the forward strand.
TCGTTACCAATGCTCGAGGCATTCATGCTATTCCAATGGCCGAGTACACATTAGGGATGATGTTAAATTATGTGAAACAATTTACCGTTATGCATCATCAGCAGCAAGAACAGACATGGAATCGTCGCCTACCGTTTGGCGAGCTGGCTGATCAAACGCTTTTAGTCATAGGAACGGGAGCCATTGGTCAAGAAATCGCCCGCTTAGCGAAAGCATTTCGAATGAATGTTCTTGGGGTGAATCGCTCCGGGCAAGCGGTTCCTCATGTAGATGAATGTTATCCGATTGATTATTTACTTCATGTGTTGCCAACAGCTGATTTTATCGTCTCCGTATTACCGAGTACAAATGAAACAAAATATTTATTGAAGAGGGAACATTTTCAAGCGATGAAATCGAGTGCGTGTTTTATGAATATTGGTCGTGGCGATCTTATCGCAAGCCATGTCTTATATGAAGCTTTAACAACAGGGGAAATTGCGCATGCCGTGTTAGATGTGTTTGAAGAGGAGCCTCTTTTAGAAGATCATCCGTTTTGGAGGATGGAAAATGTGACAATAACGCCGCATATTTCAAGTATTTCTCAACGTTATTTACCGCGAGCGTTTGAAATTTTTAAACATAACTTACACTCCTATACAAATAATAGGGAAAATTATTTAAATGTGATTGATGTGATGAGGGGGTATTAATCATGCGAATCTATACACGATCGGGTGATAAAGGGACAACATCCTTAATTTATGGAACACGTGTACCAAAAAGTGATTTACGTGTAGAAGCGTATGGAACATGTGATGAAGCGAATTCGATGATTGGCTTGGCGTTAAGCTATTTAAAAAATGAATTTTTTAAGGAAAAAGAGCAAATTGAACACATATTCCATAAGATCCAGACGACGCTTTTTCATGTCGGAGCCGAATTGGCCACACCAAGTGGGAAAGAAGTGAAATGGAAACTGCATCAAGAAGATATTGATGAACTTGAAGGGATCATTGATGAATGGAGTGCCCATTTACCACCGTTAACGAACTTTATTTTGCCAGGTGGACATCCGGCTGGAGCGGCTCTACATACAGCACGTACGGTCGTTCGGCGGGCGGAACGTCATGCGGTCGCAATTGGGGAAGGGGTGAATCCATTGGTGCTTTCTTATTTAAATCGTTTATCTGACTTTTTATTCATAGCTGCGCGTTTGATTAACTTACGTTTAGGAGCGGAAGAAAAGACGCTTCATAAGTCGTAAGAATGGGGACAATATTGACAAAATCCTGTTTACATGAGTACACTATTTATAAAGATTATAAAGTAAGAATTCTTCCTAGAAACGGGGTGCATGGCGGTGTCACAAGATCTTTTAAAAGAAGCCATGGAAACGTTAAAGCAGTCAGGAGTCCGTATTACTCCACAACGTCATGCGATACTTGAATATTTAATTGAATCCATGTCACATCCAACAGCGGATGATATATATAAAGCGCTAGAAGGAAAATTTCCAAATATGAGTGTAGCTACTGTCTACAATAATTTGCGTGTGTTCCGGGAAGTAGGGCTTGTGAAGGAACTGACGTACGGGGATTCTTCTAGTCGCTTTGATTTCGTTACAACGGACCATTATCACATCATCTGCGAGGAATGTGGGAAAATCGTTGACTTTCACTACCCTGGTCTTGATGAAGTCGAGCAACTCGCATCGCATGTAACGGGATTCAAAGTATCCCATCATCGGATGGAGATTTACGGAACGTGCCCTGAATGTCAAAAGAAAGAAGCGCATTAAAAAAGAATTGTTCGATGGACGAACAATTCTTTTTTTATTCTTACTTACATTATTTATTTCTTTTTTTTCGGTTGTACTTTTCATCAAATTCTTTTCCTTCTAATTCCTTGTCTAATGTCAAAGGTTCATTACAATACATACACATATCTACGCGTCCGAGCATCTTTGTTGTTTTCCCACACGAAGGACAAATGACTTTGACAGCTTTTGTTGAAAGCATCCCGATCCAAAAGTATACGACCGTACTACCAATAATGGCTAACACACCTAGTAACATAAAGAGTGTCATTAATAATGGTGTGCTTTTAAAAAAGATTCCTACGTACATAATAATAAATCCAATGAATATAAGGCTTAACGCAAATGTGCGAATTTTATTGATTTTACTCGAATATTTCGCCACAAAATCACCCTCCTAAACATATTAACTATACCATATTTTTGTTGGAAAAGAGAAAAAAAATGGTTGCGAATTTTGTCGAATTTAGGCTTATGATATAGAAGGAATATTAAAATATGTGTCGAAATAATAACCTTATAATCTGTATATGGAGGAATTGATATGGAAGATATCCTTCGCCCGATTTATCAAGAACGGGCGAGTCAGTCGGAAACGCTTGGTGTGTTAATGGTTGAAAAACGACAAAAGGCAAGACCGATTACGGATTTGTTTGACATTGTATTATTGACCATCGTTAAAGATGCGGAACAGCCAGTGTTTGTCAAACATTATCAATATAATCATCAAAAAGCTGCGTTATTTGTTGTGACGGAACAACAAATCAATGAATGGATCCTGTTAGGTTCAAACCGTCGTTTGATTGATTGGTTATTGAACGGAAAAGTGCTTTTTGACCGAAACGAATACGTATCCCAATTACGGACCGAGCTTCGTGAATTTCCATTTCAAGGCCGTAAGCTGAAAATGGCCATCGAATTTGCCAAATTAATTCGTCGGTACATGGATGGAAAAACATTTTATGATAACAACCACTATTTAGACGCTTTTAATCATGTCGTTCATTCATTACATCATTTAGCCCGATTAGAAGTGATTGAACAAGGCTTTCACCCAGAAGTAACGGTATGGAATCAAGTAAGACAAATTGGACCGGAAATATTTAAACTGTATGATGAGTTAGTGAATAGTGACGAACCGCTTCCAAAGCGGTTGGAACTCCTATTTTTAGCAAGTGAATTTTTAATTCATTCTCGCACGAAAATTGGGGCAGCCCATTTATTAGATCTACTCAAACAAAAAGAATATTGGACCATTAATGATTTATTAACCCATGAAGAAGTGAAAAACTATGCGGTTGATTTACCGGTGTTAATTGAATATTTGATTGACAAGCATTTTGTTGAAGTTCTCCAAGTAGAAACGAAAGGACAAGGACTTTATCACCGCTACTATCGAGTGGTTGAATAAACCAAAAGGAGGTGTTCTTTTGGAACATCTCCTTTTTTATTCGATTGGTTGTTGGGTGCAAGAGAAAAGGTTATATAGTCCCAAAAATAATATTCATATACATTACTAGTGTAATTTTAGGCGGTAGAGCACTTTTACATCCATTAAGGATTCAAAAAATAAGGATTCAAAAAAATCAAGCTTTTGATGCTGGTTAGAATCAATTTAAAGAGGGTTAAAAAGTTTTTTTGATAAAATTTTTTAAAAAGGTGTTGACGTATTATTGTCGTCCTGGTATATTAGTAGACGTCGCTGATGAACGACAAAGAAACATCGAGAAAAAAACGGTTGACATCAAGTTGACCGAATGATAAGATGAAAAAGTCGCTGTTGAGAGCGATTGATCCTTGAAAACTAAACAAAACGAAGCGTCAACGTCAATGAATTTGAGTCTTATTCAAACTTTTTCGGAGAGTTTGATCCTGGCTC